>JAJAZJ010000130.1 GCA_026785795.1 Pseudoxanthomonas sp. | reverse complement strand
GGTCCGGATGGACTGACCGGCCAGGACCTGCTGAGCTACCAGATGTTCGTGCGCGATTCGAAGGACAGCCTGGCGGGCGACCGCTTCCCGGGGTGGATGCAGCCGATCAACCAGTTCTACAACCTGGCCGCGTCAATGGTGCAGCTGGGTTCCGGCACCGGCGCGCAGCCGTTCAAGACCGTGCAGGACTACGACAACTGGAACAAGCGTGCTACCCAGGTGCCGGGCATCTTTGACCAGGCCATCGCCAACATGCGCACCGGCATGCAGGAAGGCGTGGTGCAGCCGCGCACGCTGATGGAAAAGGTGGTGCCGCAGCTGGATGCGCTGATCAAGCCCAAGGCCGAGGACACCCTGTTCTGGGGCCCGGTGAAGAACCTGCCGGCCGGTTTCAGCGCCGCCGACAAGCAGCGCATCACCGGTGAATACCGCAGCCTGATCGAAGGCGAACTGATGCCTGCCTACCGCAAGCTGCGCGAGTTCATCGTCACCGACTACCTGCCCGCCACGCGCAGCACATCGGGCCTGGCCAGCCTGCCGGACGGCGAGGCCTGGTATGCGTTCAACGCCCGCAACAGCACCACCACCGAGCTGACCCCGGATCAGATCCACCAGATCGGACTGGATGAAGTGGCGCGCCTGCACGGCGAGATCCGCAAGGTCATGGCCGAGACCGGATTCAAGGGCAGCATGAGCGAGTTCTTCCGCTTTATGCAGGACGACCCGCGCTTTACCTTCAAGAGCGAAGAAGAGCTGCTTGCCTACTACCGCGGCCTGGAAGACAAGATCAACGTCAAGGTGCCCGAACTGTTTTCGCTGATGCCCAAGGCGGGTTTCGAGATCCGCCCGGTGGAAGCGTTCCGCGCCCGGTCCGCTTCGGGCGGCTCGTACATGCGTCCCAGCGAGGACGGCAGCCGGCCGGGCGTGTTCTACGTGAACACCTATGACCTGCCGACGCGCAAGACCTGGGACGCCGAGGACCTGTACCTGCACGAAGCCATCCCCGGCCACCACTTCCAGCTCGCACTGCAGCAGGAGCTGACCGGCTTGCCAAAGTTCCGCCGCTTTGGCGGCGAGATTGCCTTCAGCGAAGGCTGGGGCCTGTACGCCGAATCACTGGGCAAGGCGCTGGGCGTCTACCAGGATCCGTACGATTACTTCGGCTACGTGCAGAACGAACTCTGGCGCGCGATCCGGCTGGTGGTGGACACCGGCCTGCACAGCAAGGGCTGGACCCGCGAGCAGGTGATCAAGTACATGCTGGACAACTCCGCCGAAAGCGAAACCCACGCCACCGCCGAGGCCGAGCGGTACATGGCCATCCCCGGGCAGGCGCTGGCGTACAAGATCGGCGAACTGAAGATCAAGCAGCTGCGCGCCAGGGCAGAACAGGCGCTGGGCGACAGCTTCGACATCCGCGAGTTCCATGCCGAAGTGCTGAAGGACGGCTCGGTGCCGCTGGACGTGCTGGAAGCCAAGATCGACCGTTGGATCGCCAGCAAGCAGGCCTGAACTTGCGGAACGGGCCGCCGGCTGCAGTGCAGCCGGCGGCTTTTTAGTGGGCCGGGAATGCCGGGCCGGCCCTGCCGTTGGCCCTCGTGACTTATGACACTGCGTGGAGGGCACGTCAGGCCGCACTATCCAAGATGAATCTTCATGGGGAAGTGCACGCCGATGCTGACCATCCGCAACCTGTCCAAGACCTACGCCAACGGCGTGCATGCACTCAACGACGTCACTTTGGACATCCCTCGCGGCATGTTCGGCCTGCTGGGCCCCAATGGGGCCGGCAAGTCTTCGTTGATGCGCACGCTTGCCACATTGCAAGAGGCCGATAGCGGGACAGCAACGCTGGAGGGTGCCGACGGAGCCAGCATCGATGTCTTGCGCGACAAGGATGCGGTGCGCCGCCAATTGGGCTACCTGCCCCAGGACTTCGGCGTCTATCCCAAGGTCAGCGCCGAGGATTTGCTGGAACACTTCGCCGTGCTCAAAGGGCTTACGGTGCGCAAGCAACGCCGCGAAGTGGTGGATGGCCTGCTCAAGCAGGTCAACCTGTGGGACGCGCGCAAGCGCAAACTCGGCACGTATTCCGGCGGCATGCGCCAGCGTTTCGGCATTGCACAGGCCCTGCTTGGCAACCCGCGCCTGGTGATCGTGGACGAACCGACCGCGGGCTTGGACCCGGAGGAGCGCAACCGCTTCCTCAACCTGCTGGCGGAAATCGGCGAGAACGTCGCCGTTATCCTGTCGACCCATATCGTCGAGGACGTGACCGACCTGTGCCCGACCATGGCGATCATGAACAAGGGGCAGGTGCTGCTGACCGGCAAGCCCAACGAAGCGATTGCCGCGCTCAACAATCAGGTATGGCGCAAGCAGGTCAGCAAGGCCACCCTACCCGATTACGAATCACGCCACACGGTGCTTTCGACGCGACTCGTGGCCGGCTATCCGGTCATACATGTTTTCAGCAGCGATTTGCCTGAAGAAGGATTCGTACAGGTCGATCCGGACCTGGAAGACGTGTATTTCCAACGCCTTCGCCTGCAGGCCAAACCCGCCATGCAAGCGCAAGCCTGACGGAGCACCGGACATGATCTTCGAGTTCTTCCGGTTCGAGTTGCGCGAGCAGCTCCGCTCCCCGCTGCTGTGGCTGATGGCCGACCTGTTCGCCTTGATGGCCTTCGGTGCGTCGTCCAGCGATGCCGTGCAGATTGGCGGTGGCCTGGGCAACGTCTATCGCAATGCGCCGACAGTCATCGCAACCTTCATGGCCATCTTCACCCTGCTGGGCATGCTGGTCATCACCATGTTCATCTCCAGCGCGTTGCTGCGTGATTTCGAGCAAGGTACGGCCGAGCTCTTCTTCGCCAGCCCCATCCGCAAACGCGACTATCTGGCTGGCCGGCTCGGTGCTGCGTTGACCGCCAGTTTCATCGTGTACGTGGTCATCGCCTGCGGGATCTTCATCGCCCAGTTCATGCCGTGGATCGACGCCGCCAGGCTGGGGCCGATTTCCCTGAAACCCTACCTGTGGGCATTCGGGGTATTCGTGATTCCCAATCTGCTGTTCACCGGCGCACTGCTGGCACTGCTGGCGGCGGTGACACGCAGCATCCTGTGGGTTTATATCGGGGTGATCGCGTTCTTTGTCCTGTACTTTGTCAGCGGCACACTACTGAGCGACCTGGACAACCTGTGGATTTCCACACTGTTGGAGCCGATGGGGGTGCGCGCACTGTCGCGCACGCTGCGCTACTGGTCGGCGGAGGAGCGCAATACCGGCCTGCCTGCAATCGCCGGTTACATCCTCGCCAATCGCGTGCTGTGGACGGGCGTGGCAGCGCTGCTGTTTGCGGCGACGTTCGCGCTGTTCAAGACCGAACGCACCGGCACCTCGAAAAGTCGCTGGAGGCGCAAGGCCAAGCCCACACCATCGGTTGCACGTGACCAGGTACGTCCGCCACGCACGGCCAGCGTATCGCGGATCACACCGACGTTCGGCGCAAGGACTTACTGGCACCAATTCTCGAAGCAACTGCGTTTCGACACGTTTAGCGTACTCAAGAGCGTTCCGTTCCTGGTGATGCTGGCCTTCGGCATGGCCAACTTCATCCCCAGCGCTTTGTTCAACCAGAATGTGTACGAGACCGGCATCTATCCGGTCACATCGCAGATGCTCGCCGCGCTGCAGGGCAGCTTCAGTTTCCTGTTGATCATCATCGTGCTGTTCTACTCCGGCGAACTGGTGTGGAAGGAACGCACCGCCAAGCTCAACGAAGTCATCGATGCCATGCCGGTCCCCAACTGGGTGCCGCTGTTGGCCAAGTTCCTCGCCCTGGTGGCGGTGATCGCCTGCTTCCAAGCCATCGGTGGGCTCACCGCCATGGTGATCCAGCTGTCCAAGGGCTACACCCAGCTGGAACCGTTGGTGTATGCAAAAACACTGGCCCTCGACTCGGTCGTCTACATCCTGATGGGTGGCCTGGGCTTGGTGCTACAGGTCTTCACCAACAACAAATTCGTTGGCTATGCGTTGCTGGTCGTGGTCTTGATTGCCCAGTCTGTGCTGGGGATGATGGATTTCACCCACAACCTCTACACCTTTGGCAACTGGCCGATTGCGCCGTATTCCGACATGAATGGGTACGGTCATTTCCTGTCTGCTCAGTTATGGTTCCAGGCGTACTGGGGCTTGTTCCTGCTGGCCCTGCTGTTGCTGGCCAGTGCACTGTGGGTGCGCGGTGTGGCCATGGGCCGGAAACAACGCTGGTCGCTGGCTAGGCAACGCCTGCGCGGCCTGCTGGGTGCCGGCCTTGTTGGTTCACTGATTGCATTCCTTGCGGTCGGCGGATTTCTGTTCTGGAACACCAACATCCGCAACGACTTCCTTTCACCCGATGACACGCTGGACTTGCAGGCACGCTACGAGCGCGAATTCAGCAAGTACAGAACCCTTCCGCAACCCAAGGTACTGGCATCCTCCATCGATGTGAACCTGCATCCCGAAACCCAAACGATGAAGGTGCACGGCGTCTATCGGGTCCACAATCCGCACGCCACCCCCATCACCGACCTGCATGTACAGATGGACGAGGACAAGGCGCTGTCCGCGATCGAGATGGGTGGCGCCAGGTTGACCTTGCATGACAAGACGCTGGGCTATCGCATCTATCGCCTCGACACTCCGATGCAATCTGGTGAAGAGCGCGAGATTACTTTTGACCTGGATTTCCACCCGAACGGCATCACCAACCAGACCGCGCAGCAACAGATCGTCGAGAACGGAAGCTTCGTCAACAACCGCATGTTCCCCAGCTTCGGCTATAACGAAGACGCGCAGATCCAGGACCGCAACGAGCGTCGCAAACGTGACCTTGGCGAACCCATGCGCATGCCGAAGCTCGAGGACGAAGCCGCGCGCGCCAACACCTACCTGACCGACGATGCCGACTGGATCGACTTCAAGACCACCATCTGCACCGCCCCCGATCAGATAGCGCTCGCACCGGGTTACCTGAAGCAGGAGTTCATGCGCGATGGACGCCGCTGCTTCAGCTACGAGATGGACCGGCCGATGCTGGATTTCTATGCCTACCTTTCGGCACGCTGGAAGATGAAGAAAGGCATGTACAGGGACATCCCTATCGAGGTCTATTACGACGAGAAGCATCCCTATAACGTCGACCGCATGATCGAATCGGTGCAGAAGTCACTGGCCTACTACGAAGCCAACTTCACGCCCTACCAGCACCAGCAGGTCAGGATCATCGTGTTCCCGGGCTACAGCTCGTTCGCCCAGGCCTTCGCCAATACGATTCCATATTCCGAATCCATCGGCTTCATCGCCGACCTGCGCGACAAGGAAGACATCGACTACGTGTTCTACGTCACCGCGCACGAGATCGCGCACCAGTGGTGGGCACACCAGGTGATCGGCGCCAATGTGCAGGGCGCGACGGTGCTGTCTGAATCACTGGCCCAGTACTCGGCACTGATGGTGATGGAGCAGGAATACGGTCGCGGACAGATGCGCCAGTTCCTGAAGACCGAACTGGACCGTTACCTGGGCGGCCGCGGCGGCGAACGCCTGGAAGAATTGCCGCTGTACAAGGTGGAGAACCAGCAGTACATCCATTACCAGAAGGGATCGCTGGTGTTCTATCGCCTGCGCGAGGAGCTGGGCGAGGAAGCGGTTAATCGCGCGCTGAAGAAATTCCTGCAGGCCAAAGGCTACCAGACGGCGCCCTACACCACGTCCGCCGAGCTGCTTGGATTCATCCGTGCCGAGGCGCGGCCGGACCAGCAGGACATCATCACCGACCTGTTCTACAAGATAAGCTTTTACGACAACCGCGTGGAAGAAGCGACCGCGACCAAGCGCGCAGACGGCAAGTTGGACTTGACGCTGAAGCTGCATGCCGCCTAGCGTTACGCCGACGGCAAGGGCAAGGAGTCCGCGGGCAAGCTGGATGACTGGGTGGACG
>JAJAZJ010000129.1 GCA_026785795.1 Pseudoxanthomonas sp. | reverse complement strand
TACCGCAACGGGGTGAAGATCGGCTTCGGCACCGACATGGGCGTGGGCCCGCACGGCGACAATGCGCGCGAGTTCCTGTACATGATTGAAGCCGGCATTCCCGCCGCGTATGCGCTGCAATCGGCCACGCTGAGCGCCGCCGCGGTGCTGGGCGTGGACGACCAGGGCGTGATCGAGGCCGGCAAGCGCGCTGACATCATCGCCCTGCCCGGCGACCCGGTGGCCGACATCAACAACGTGATGCGGGTGGATTTCGTGATGAAGGACGGCGTGGTCTACCGCCAACCGGAGGCGGCTGCGCGCTGATTCAGGGCAGGCCGCCCGCACCTTGCCCGGCCTGTTGAGGGCGCGGGCCCAGCGGCCATGCCGCCAGCAGCAGCCAGGCGAACCACAGGCCAAAGGCGATGCGATGGGGGATGCCGGCGGGCATCACCGAGGTCAGCAGAAAGCCGGCGACCAGCACCCCGAACCCCGCCGCCAGGCTCACAGCAGCAAAACGGCCCCACCCCGGCACCTGCAGCAGGGCCGCACCCAACAGCAGCAAGCCCGGCACCAGGGCCACGCTCCACAGCATCCAGGCCGTGCCGTGCAGGCCGCTGGCTTTGCTTTCCAGGTCCTGCGGATCCAACGGCAGCAGGCCCATGGCGATGTAGGCCAGCGCGGCCAGGAATACCAGCTGTGCACCGATGCGCAGCGGCCAGCCCGCCGTGGCGGGCAGGCGCTGGCGCAGGGCCATGGCCACCACGCCGGCCAACATCCCGGGCACCACGAAAGCCAGGAGGTTGAAGGCCAGCGCGTTGCTGAAACCGCGCGCACCCAGCAGCGCCACCGGGTGCTGTGCCTGCACGAAACCCTGCAACGCAGCGCCGAAGCCGATCACGGCACCCGCGAAAAGCAGGGCCGCTGCAATCCCCGCGTATCGCACCGCCAGGTTCACTTCAATCGCCATCCGGATGCCTTCTAGTTGCAATAGAGGGACGCGTGCCGCTGCAGCAGCCGGCCTGCAGCTTACGATAGCGTGATGATCCCGCTGCAATCCGCTGCTCGCGCTGGCCAATAGTTGCAGTGGCCAGCTTGTATCCTGCGCCAGCGCCACCATCTTTTCCGAAACCCAGCCTGCCGAGCCTTCCCATGACTGAACCAGCCCACGTTTTCGACGCCGTGACCGAAACCTTCGAAGCCGAAGTCCTGCAGAAATCCCTGCAAACCCCGGTGCTGGTGGATTTCTGGGCCCCGTGGTGCGGTCCGTGCAAGACCCTGGGGCCGGTGCTGGAAAAGCTGGCGGGCGAATACAACGGCAGCTTCCTTCTGGCCAAGGTCGACGTGGACAAGGAGCAGGAAATCGGCGCCGCGTTCCAGATCCGCTCGGTGCCTACCGTGTTCCTGGTCAAGGGCGGGCAGATCGTGGACGGCTTTCCCGGCGCCGTGCCGGAAGGCCAGGTACGCGAATTCCTGAAACAGCACGGCATCGAACCCGCAGCCGCGGCCAACGACGAGCCCGAAGCGCCGCCGGCGCTGGACCCGCATGCCGCGGTGCTGGAGCTGCGCAAGGCCGTTGAGGCCGAACCGGAGAAGCCGGAGCTCAAGCTTGACCTGGCCTTGGCCCTGCTGAAGACCGGCGCCGCCGGCGAAGCCGAGACGCTGCTGCAGGCCCTGCCCGCCAACCTGGCCACCGATGAGCGCGCGCTGCGTGCCCGTGCGCGGCTGGGCTTCCTGGCGCTGGCCAAGGACGCGCCACCAGCCGAGGTACTGGAAACGGTCCTTGCCGCGAACCCGGACGACCTGCGCGCGCGCCACCTGCTGGGGGCACTTCAGCTGGTCTCTGGCAAAGAGGAGCCCGCACTGGCGCAGTTCCTGGAAATGCTGCGGCGTGATCGCACCTATGCGGAGGGCCTGCCGCGCAAAGCGCTGGTCGATGCCTTCCTGGTGGTAGAGGACGCAGCGCTGGTCGGCCAGTACCGCAGGAAGATGGCCTCCCTGCTGTTCTGATCCTGTCGCGCATCGCGATTACGCCCGTATACACCCATCTGAACTTTCACCATGAAAGCCGCCTCGCTGCGTCATCTCTTCAACCTATGGCCGCCGTTCCTGTTCACCGGCATCCACGTACGCACGCTGTCGGCGGACTGGCGCCACGCGCGGGTAGAGCTGCGCATGCGCCCATGGAATCGCAACTACGTGGGCACCCATTTCGGCGGCAGCCTGTTCGCGATGACCGATCCGTTCTGGATGATCATGGTCATGGAGTGCCTGGGACGCGAATACATCGTCTGGGACAAGGCGGCCGGCATCGAATTCGTCAAGCCTGGGCGGGGCACGGTCCACGCCGAGTTCCGGGTGACCGATGCGCTGCTGGACGAAATCCGCAGCGCCACCGCGGGCGGCGCGAAGTTCCTGCACTGGTGCCCGGTGGACGTCACCAATGCACAGGGCGAGGTGGTGGCGCGGGTACGCAAGCAGCTGTATGTGCGCCGCAAGCGCACCGACCCGGCGCAGGCCCCGGGCATCGCCGATTAAGCCCGCGTGATGGGTAGGTGCCACTTCGTCAAGCACGCCCACATCGACTAGCATAGCGCGATGATCGCGCCCCCTCACGCCGCCGCGCGCCCCTCCCTGCAGAAGCTGTTCATCACCGGGCTGCTGACGCTGTTTCCGCTGTGGCTGACCTACGTGGTGATCAAGTTCGTGTTCGTGCTGCTGTCGGGCATCAGCGCGCCGCTGGTCAAGCTGCTGGCCGACCAGCTGATCCTGCGCTTTCCGCGCACCCTGGGCCTGATGGCCGACGCCTGGGTGCAGAACATCATCGCCATGATCGCCACGCTGCTGGTGATCGTGCTGGTGGGCGTGCTGGCGCGCCGGGTAATCGGGCAGCGGCTGTTGGGGTGGTTCGAAAAAGTGATCCTGCGCATCCCGCTGGCCAACATCATCTACACCAGTTCGCGCAAGCTGCTGGACATACTGCAGACGAAGCCGGGCACCACCCAGCGCGTGGTACTGGTGGACTTCCCGCACCGTGAAATGAAATCGGTTGGCCTGGTAACACGCATCCTCAAGGAACAGGGGACCGGGCGTGAACTGGCGGCGGTGTACGTGCCCACCACCCCCAACCCGACCTCGGGCTATCTGGAAATCGTGCCGGTGGAGCTGCTGACCCCGACCGACTGGACCGTGGACGAGGCCATGAGCTTCATCATCTCCGGCGGGGCCGTCGCCCCGGACAGCATCCCCTTCACCCGCGCTAACGACAGCAAATAGCCGCAACGCGGCCCGGCAGCAGCCGCGGCACACCCGGTCATTGCGCGCATCCGTGACTTTCGTCGCTGGCCAGCGGCCAGCCCATGCGGCAATCTTGACCGCTGACCCCTCCAGGAGCCATGCGATGACCCGTTTGCTGCCCAGCCTGCTTGCCCTTGCCACCGTGACCGTGTTGATGACGGCGGCGCCGCAGATCGCAGTCGCCCAGGAGAACGCGCACTCCACGCGGGTCGCGCAGGACCAGGCGACCAAGCTCGATGCCCTGTACGAGGAGTACTGGGAACAATCGCTCAAGCGCAATCCGCTGCGCGCCACCGCGCAGGGCGATAGCCGCTACAACGACCAGCTGCCCAATTTTCTGACCGCCGAATCGCGTGCCGATGCCCGTCGCTTCACCCAGGAATGGCTGGCAAGGATCGAGGCTGTAGGTCCGGATGGACTGACCGGCCAGGACCTGCTGAGCTACCAGATGTTCGT
>JAJAZJ010000128.1 GCA_026785795.1 Pseudoxanthomonas sp. | reverse complement strand
CGATACCCCCGCTTCATGGGCGGCATTACACCACAACCCATTGCGCTGGGCCGGGCATTAGCCGAAGGGCGCCACCCCAATCCAGCGCGCATGCAGGTAGAACGCGAAGCCCAGCCAGGCCAGCAGGCTAAGCGCAGTGCCCCTGGCCGTGCCTCTGCGGCGCGTGGCCGGTTCTCGCGCGCGTGCGCTGCGAAAGCACAGCAGCGCCCACAGCAGGAAGCTGCGGAAAAGGAGGATCGCATGCAGCCAGCCGCTGACCAGCAGGTGGGCCAGCGCCCAAAGCATCACCGCCAGCAGCATGGGGTGGCCCAGGCGCGCCTTGAAATGACTGCGCGGCACATAGGCGGCGGCCGGCAGGACAAAAGCCGGCAAGGTCAGCGGGGCGATGGCGTGGCGCGAGCCCGGCCATAGCCCCACAGCAGCAGCACGAACGCCGCAATGGCGACCAGGCTGCACATGGCCTTCCACGCCAGCCGGCCGATCGACGCAATGCGTGCGTTGCGCCATGCGGGGGCGAAGATACGGATCGAATGCAGGCCCAGGAACAGCAGCAGGCCCAGGAACAGCCACACCCTGTCAGGTGGCAACACCGGCGCATATCAGCCGCACGCGGAGCTTCCACTCAGCAGCAAACGCACTGTTGTTCCGCGCGTTAGTCAGCCAGTGCGTCCCATCGAACGAAGGTTCGAAGTAGGTTGCCGTGCCATCCAGGATGGCGTCCGTGTTGTCCAGTACCGACCAGCCGGCACCGAGCACTTGCTTGCCGGGCGGGCAATCTGCGCGCAGCTGTTTGCTGGCGCTGGGGTTTGCGTCGGTTTGTGCGACGACTATTTCGTACCCGGAGATGCCAGCGGGGCCTGCCGGTCCCGCGGGTCCTGTGGGGCCAGTGCAGGAAGAAAGCAGAGAAGCCCCGGCCAAGGCCGCCATCATTGTTACGAAATGCGCGCCCATAAAGATCTCTCCTCACATCGCGGCACGGATGTATGCAGGCGCTTGCCGCGTGCTACGTCTGCAGCTTGCTAATGCTTCTGAGCGCACTGTGATACCAGGTCGCCCGTGAAATCCTACAGCAGTTTCCGATGCAAGCATCGCCGTTTTCTACCGCCCAATGCTACATCCCGGCCTTTTCACCGGAAATCGTAGCACAAGCAACTGTCTGCGCACGCTTGCCACGCCGATTCAGCCCTGTTTCCCTGCGACCCATGTTGCAACGCCATACGCCCTGCGATCTAACCCTGACTGCGCTCCACTGCGCGGCGGTAACACTCCTAGTGCTCGTACTTCATTACCTTGCCCACAGCTGCGGGACGAATCGGCGCGTAACCGAAAAGCAGCCGCGAATTCGAAAACCCCGCACTGACAAGTGCAGGGTTTTTGTTGCTGCAGAATCAAACGCTACTCCACCGGACACAGCCACTGCATGCAAGAAGACAGCAACCCTGGCAAACGACGCAACACAGGTCAGACGATGCTTGCGTTCGAGTATCCAACCTCGGCTGCGTCATCCCCAAAATGGGCGCGCCGCATGAAAGAGCAAGGCGCCTCCGTTGCGGACGTGCGTCACCACCGGAAGCATGACTTCGCAACCTGAACGGTAGGGGTGTAGAAACAGCAAGGACGAACGATCGTTACGCCGAATTCATGCGCCTGAGCGGAGACTCGCCGCACATCCGCAAAAAAAGGACTTGCCATGAACCCCATCCGGAAGCTGGCGCTCACCGCGGCAATGGCCGTCGCGCTCGGCCTAGGCACGGCCGCCAGTGCACAAACCGTTGGCTACAACATCCGCACCGGTGACGTATGGGTGGATACACGCCTTGGCGAGATCAATGACTACGGCTCACGCTACCGCGACCCTTTCATGGGCGAAATGACCGGCTATTACGGCGCACCGCGCAGCCTGATCGTCGACCTGCTGGACCAGCGCCGCTGGGCCCCGGCGGACGTTTACTACGCTTGCGCGCTTGCGCAGGCGCTGCGCATTCCCTGCGTGGACGTAGTGCGCCAGTACGACCGTGATCCTAGTCGGGGCTGGGGCAAAGTAGCCAAGCATTACGGAATCAAGCCGGGTTCGCCTGCCTTCCACGCACTCAAGCGTGGCACCGCGACCACGTACCAGCGCTGGGGCTACCCGGTGGTGGTGGACCGTCCGGTGCGGGTGGACTGGTCGCAGCACGGTCCCGGTAAGTCAGCCGGCAACGGCCAGGGCAAAGGCAAGGCGGCGGCATCCGCAAATGCCGACCAGGATCACGAACAAGACATGGGAAAGAACGGCAAGGGCAAGGAGAAAGGCAAGCGCAAGGATTGAGCCTTTGACGCTGACCCCCGAGAGTGGGGAAATGTTTGCATGAGCGGCGGCCCTGGGCCGCCGCTTCTTTTTTGGTGGCCACCCTGGCCACCATGGCCTGGCGGGCACGGCGCGCAGCTCGCCCCCGGTTGGAATAAACCCGAAAGTCGGATAGCTTGCGCACTGCGCTTCCCCGGCCGCTACGGCGTGGACCCGCTAATCCCTGGGGAAACCACCACCAACCGCAGCGTCCGCTGCCAGCGAGACCGCATGCCGCACGCCGTCACCACCATGGAGCTGTTCCTGATCGCCATG
>JAJAZJ010000127.1 GCA_026785795.1 Pseudoxanthomonas sp. | reverse complement strand
TCCAGGCCCTGGCCATCCGGAGTCTTGCGGCGGCGGCTTTCAGTGGTGACGACGCGTACGCTTTCCACCACGCCCGCTTCGACGCTGTTGACCTGCCGGGTGCCGTTGCGGCTTGTGTTGCCGGGGTCGGGGGTGCCCCTGCAGCCCGCGCGCAGCAGGGCGGAAAGCAGTGCAAGTGGGGCCAGCGCAGCAGGGAAGCCCTGGAATTCATGTTCGGCACTCCCGGTTAGGGGAAAGTGTGAGGCGGCGGTTTGAAAGACCCGCATGCGCCTGCCCAGCTTGGGAACTGTGGTGACACGGCGCGCCCTCAGGGGGGCGGGCAACATGATCCATGCCTCCAGGTCCGGGCGAAAATACTGCTTCTTCCAGGCAAGGGTTGTGACGGTCGGCGAACCGGTGCTAGCCAAGGCTGCAGGGCACGCCTAGAATCATTGGTGCACAGCACAACGGCAGCGAAATGACTTACTGCGTCGGCATAGAAACAGATGAAGGTTTGGTGTTCGCGGCGGATACCCGCACCAGCGCTTCTTTCGACGACGTTCGCGTGTACCGCAAGATGCACATCTTCGAATACCCGGGCGAGCGCGTCTTCGTGCTGATGTCGGCGGGTAACCTGGCCACCACCCAGCTCACCGTTTCGCGCCTGACCCGCGATGCCGAGGATCCGCAGGCCGCCCGCAGCCTGCGCAGCTTCAAGCACCTGTATGAAGTAGCTGAATATGTGGGTGACCTGCTGGTCGCCAGCCAGGTCAAGGTGCAGGACGATGCGCAGCAGAGTGGCGTCAGCGTCCAGTCCACCCTGATCCTGGGCGGACAGATCGCCGGCGAGCGGCCGGGCCTGTACATGATCTACCCGCTGGGCAACTGCATCGCCACTTCTCCGGAAACCCCGTACCTGCAGATCGGTGAATCCAAGTACGGCAAGCCGATCCTGGACCGGATCCTGCGCCCGCAGACGTCGCTGGAAGACGCCGCACGCTGCGCCCTGGTGTCGCTTGACTCGACCATCCGCTCCAACCTGTCGGTCGGGCTGCCCATCGACATCGCCCTGGTCCGTGCCGGTGACCTGCGGGTGACCCAGAACATGCGCATGGAGGCCGATACGCCGCTGTATTCGGAGATCCACGAGAGCTGGTCCCGCAAACTGGAAGCGGCGGTGCACAGCCTGCCGCGGTTCCCGTGGGAGCCCGCGCGTGCGCCGGAAGAGCAGGCTTCGGCCTTGCCGACCCTGCCCCCGCGCCGGGCTGCGCCCCGGCCCGATCCAGGCGATGCCTCCGGCCAACAGCAATAGCAACCGCCCTGTGTAGGGGCTGCGCAAGCTGCGACGCTTCTTCATGCCACCAGCGCGTTCCACCGGAGCGGACGCGCTACGGTCGCAGCTTGCGCAGCTCCTACAGGGGGCTAGCCGCGGAAATAGCCATCGGCCAGCGCCGCATCGAACGTGCCCAGGTGCACCTGGATCGCATCCATGAACTCGGCCGGATTGTTCGCCGCCAGGCTGGCCGGGTCCGCGTTGCGGATCAGGCCCACCACCCGGTTGAGCCCGCGGTCCACGCCCGGGCGCGCCGGCATGGCCGGCACCACCCGCTGGGCGCGGGCCAGGCAGAACTGCACGCTGCGCGGGAACTCGTTGTTCTGCAGCAGGAAGCGCAGCGCGTGCTCGGCAGTGACCCGCTGGCGCACGTGGCGGCGATACATCTGGTAGGCGGCCAGCGAGCGCAGCACCGCCATCCACTGCATGTTCTGGAACGCCTCGCGGTCATCTTCGTTGCGGGGAGTGACCAGCCCGGACGCGCCCGCATCGATGATGCGCGTAGTCATGTCCGCCTGCTCGATCGCGGTGCCCAGGCGCAGGAACTGGAAACCGATGTCGCGACTGACGTTGGCGGTCAGCAGCGCGGACACCTTCAGGCAGCCATCGACAATGCGGCTGATGAACTCCAGCCGGTAGCGCCGGGTCACCCCGCGCTCGCCGTTGGCCTGGATGTACAGGTGCAGGTCGTTGATGGCTTCCCACACTTCCTGCGGCAGGGTGTCACGGATGCCGCGCAGGATTTCCCGCGCAATGTCCACCGAACTGCGCAGCGAAGAGCTGTTGCGCTCGTCCAGCAGCAGGAAGCGCACCACCTCGCCATCGGTGGCCTCCTCGCCGCTGGCCGGGAACAGTTCGGTGAATGCATCGCCGGCCCCCACCGTGTCGACCATCGGCCGCCATGCGAAGCGCACCGAGCGCGGCAGGTCCAGCTGCAGCAGGCTGCCCACGCCCACCAGGCGTGCGGTGTTCTCCGCACGGCGCACGTAGCGGCTGAACCAGTAGAGGTTGTGGGCCACGCGGGACAGCATCAGTCCCCCTCCTCGTCCAGGTCGACCACCCAGGTGTCCTTCGCGCCGCCGCCCTGCGATGAGTTCACCACCAGCGAGCCCTTCTGCATCGCCACCCGGGTCAGGCCGCCGGTCGTCACGTAGATATCGTCACGCGAAAGCACGAACGGGCGCAGGTCAAGGTGCCTGGGCGCAGGGCCTTCGTCGGTGACGATGGGCGCCGTGGACAGCGCCAGGGTGGGCTGGGCCATATAGTTGCGCGGATTGGCCTGGATCAGCTTCCTGAACTTGTCGCGCTGTCGCTTGGTCGAGCGCGGCCCGATCAGCATGCCGTAACCGCCGGATTCGTTGGCCGGCTTCACCACCAGCTTCTCGATATTCTCCAGCACGTACTTGCGCTGCTTGGCGTTGTGGCACAGGTAGCTGGGCACGTTGGGCAGGATCGGATCCTCGCCCAGGTAGTACTTGATCATCTTCGGCACGTAGGCGAACACCACCTTGTCGTCCGCCACGCCCGCGCCCGGGGCGTTGGCCAACGCCACCTTGCCCGCCCGCCAGCTGCGTATCAGGCCCGGCGCGCCGAGCACCGAGTCGGGATGGAAGACTTCGGGGTCGATGAATAGGTCGTCGACCCGGCGATAGATCACGTCCACCCGCTGCGCGCCGTACACGGTACGCATGTAGGTGCAGTCGTCATCGGCCACGAACAGGTCGTTGCCTTCCACCAGCTCGATGCCCATGGCCTGGGCCAGATAGGCATGTTCGAAATAGGCGCTGTTGAACACCCCCGGCGTCAGCAGGGCGATGGTGGGCGTATCACCCGGGCGCGGCGACAGCGCCGCCAGGGTGTCATAGAGCTGCGAGGGGTAGTCGTCGACCGGCAGGATCGAGCAGGTCTCGAACAGCTCCGGGAACACGCGCTTGGCCACCATGCGGTTTTCCAGCATGTAGCTCACCCCACTGGGGATGCGCAGGTTGTCCTCCAGCGCGTACAGGGTGCCGTCACCATCGCGCACCAGGTCCGAGCCGCAGATATGCGCCCACACGCCCAGCGGCGGCTGGATGCCCACGCACTGCTCGCGGAAGTTCACCGAGTCCTTCAGCAGCATCGCCGGGAACACCTTGTCCTTGATGATCTGCTGCTTGCCGTAGATGTCGCCAATGAACAGGTTCAGCGCGCGAATGCGCTGCTTGAGGCCGGCTTCGGTGCGCTGCCATTCGCTGCGCGGTATCACCCGCGGGATCAGGTCGAACGGCAGGGTGCGGTCGACGTTGCGGCCGTCGGAATATACGGTGAAGGTGATGCCCATGACCCGGGCGATGACATCGGCGGCGAGATGGCGTTCGGCGATCTCGCGGCCGGACAGCCCGCCGAGGTATTCAACCAGCCGGCGCGCAGCGGGGCGCGGTTGTCCGTCGGCCTGGATCAGCTCGTCGAAAGTGGTGGTTCGGTACTTCGCCCAGTCCATCCGCCCCTGATCCCCGGTCCTGCGCAGGCACTGGCGTGCATGCAGGTGATGCGTCGCAACATGCCCAAAACTGCGATGTGCGTCAAGCCATCGCCCGCAGCGAGAACGGATTGCCGCCACAATATGCGGCCCGAATCTTCCATGGAGCCAGCATGCACGCACCCCGCCCCGTCGCCCTGATCACCGGCAGTGCGCGCCGCATTGGCGCGGCCATTGCCCGCCGACTGCATGCCGAAGGCCATGACCTGGTGCTGCATTACCGCGGTTCGGGCGACGCCATGCAGGCCTTGCTGCGCGAGCTGGAGGGCGTGCGCGCCGGCAGCGTGATTGCGGTGCAGTCGGACCTGTCCGAATTCGATCGACTGCCCGAGCTGGTTGCCCAGGCGGTGGGTCGCTTTGGCAGGTTGGATGCACTGGTCAACAATGCATCGGCGTTTCGTCCCACCGCGATGGGCAGCGCTACCGCGCAGGACTGGGACGACATGTTCGCGGCCAATGCGCGCGCGCCGTTCTTCCTGTCGCAGGCGGCCGCACCGCACCTGAAGGCTTCACACGGAGCCATCGTCAACCTGGTGGATGTCTACGCACAGCGTCCGCTGCCCGGGCACACGCTGTACTGCATGGCCAAGGCGGCGCTGGTGATGGCGACCCTGTCGCTGGCAGTGGAGCTTGGGCCAGAGGTGAGGGTCAACGCGGTCGCGCCGGGCGCCATCCTGTGGGCCGAGAACGAGGTAAGCGAAGCCAAGCAGGCGTCGATGCTGGCGCGCACGCCCTTGGCGCGGACCGGCACGCCGGAGGAAATTGCTGAAACCGTGTACTGGCTGCTGCGCCGTGCCAGCTACACCACCG
>JAJAZJ010000126.1 GCA_026785795.1 Pseudoxanthomonas sp. | reverse complement strand
GACCACAGGCAGGAACTGGCTGAAGTTGGCGACGTCCGGCTCGGTTCCCCCAGCCACCATCTTGTCGGCGTTGCGCACGAACTGCAGGCGCTCCTGCGGAGTCAGCTCATCGGCGTCGGCGCGCACCGACACGCTGGTGAGCAGCTGCTCACGCACATAGGCCGCGATCGGCCCCCAGTTTTCCGGCTTTGGCACCAGCGCCTCTGCGGTCAACATGCGCTGCTGCGCAGGCAGCCATACGAAGCGATGGACCAGCGGCTGGCCATGGGCACCGCCGGTATAGCGGCTGCCGTCGGCCGACACCGCCACCAGTTCCGGCGAATCCAGCACCTGCTCGAAATTCAGCGACAGCTCGTAAGGCGCCGAGGGCTTGTCGTTGCCCAAACCGGCCACCGCTTCCATCAGCTCGGCGCGGGCCGCATGCGCATAGGCACCCACCGCCTGGGCCAGCCCCGGGTACTTGTTGACCACCGGCGCATAGCTGATGCCGATAAGGTAACTGTCGGTCGTTTCAATGATGTCCTTGAGTTCGGTTGGCGCCACCGGCTCCGCCGGTGCGACGGTCACCGGCGGAGCATCGGCCTGCTTAGCGGCAACGGGACCCGCCGCCTCCCTTTGGCAGGCGCTCAGGCAGAGCAGCAGCACGAAAATCAGGACGGGTTTGGGGGAAACGCGCACGGTGGAGCTCCGGGTAAGTGAGGGGCATAGTTTATGCGGCAATGCAGCAGGGTGACAGCCCGTACCCCGGCCTTTGTAAGCCGCGCTGGGCAAGCAAGGGCGACGAAAATAGACGTGCTGCGTCACATTCGGCCAGACTTTTCCGCCATGCCGCGCTGTTTCAAGGCCGAATCGCCTTGGCCGGAAGTTGGCACGATTGCTGCATCTACCCCTGCACACGACAACCACACCGGGGAACGGACATGAGTCTTGACGATCCAATGAAGATCAATGGTGCCTCCAGCGACTTCACCCTGCTCGAGGGCCTTTATCAGCTGGCAGTGAATGGCCACACCGACGACTGGGAATTCGAGCGCCTCAACAAGGCCGTCTACGATCGCCTGCTGTCTTCATACGGTAACGTGCGCAGCGTCGGCAACTCCCACGGCCTGATGGGCTGATCCAGCCCAGGCGTCACTCCCTTGACGACCAAAGACCGGTCACACGCAACCACAGCAGCAAACGTGGCGCGGCTTCAGCAAGCCGGCACGTACAGGTAAGCACAGGTACTTGGCCCGGCAAACGATCCTGCCTGGGCATAACGTCAGAACCCGAACGAGGGTTGGCCCAGCTGACGCACGAAGTGCCCCAGCACCTGCGGCTCCAACGCCACCATGAAAAGCACGCCGAACGCGGCGCCCGCCAGGTGCGCGCCGTGATTGACGTTGTCACCACCGCGCTTGTCCATCCAGATGCTGTAGCTGACGTACAGCAGCGCAAACACGATGGCGGGCATCGGGATGAAGAACACCCCAATGGTCGCCCATGGGTCGATCAGGATGAAGGCAAACAGCACCGCCGACACCGCGCCCGAAGCACCCAGGCTGCGGTAGTTGGGGTCGCCGATATGCTTCAGGTAGGTCGGGAGGATCGATACCAGCAGCGCGCCCAGGTAGAAGCCCAGGTAAGCCAGCGGGCTGCCGGCCAGCCGCGTGATCACGTCTTCCATCATCCGGCCGAAGAAGTACAGGGTGAACATGTTGAAGAACAGGTGCATGAAATCAGCGTGGATGAAGCCATAGCCCAGCAGGCAGTCGTATTGGCGCTGGCGCTGAATCGCCGGGGGCCACAGGATCAGCCGATCCATCAGCTTGGGGTTCTTGAATGCCAACCAGGACACCACGCAGGTGACGGCGATCAGGGCCATGGTGATGGGTGCTTGCATATAGCTCCTGTTGAGGCAGAACGGTAAGGGCGGAAGATGCAGAGCCTAACCCAAGCTGGCCCGGCGGGTGGCGTGCGGTCGATCCGTGCATGTGCAGCACGCAGCCGCTAGGCTATGCCCTGACCTCACGCGACGATACCTATGCGCATTCCTTTACTGCTGGCACTGCTGCTCGCCTCCTCCGCCGCCAGCGCCGCACCGGCCGCGCTGACCACCGAATCCGAACGCTCCGGCTTTACCCGCACCGGCCGCTACGCCGAAGTGATTGCCCTGTGCACGGGCTTCGCCGAGCGCTACCCCAAGGCGGTGCGCTGCATCGATTTCGGCACCACGCCGGAGGGCCGGCCGATGAAGGCGCTGGTGGTCTCCACCCGTGGCGCGCTGACTGCCGCACGGGCAAGCCAGCGCGACCTGCCCGTCGTGCTGGTCCAGGGCGGCATCCATGCCGGTGAAATCGACGGCAAGGATGCGGGCTTCCTGCTGCTGCGCGAAATACTGGAGGGCAAGGTCGCACAGGGTGTGCTGGACAAGCTGGTCTGGGTCTTCGTGCCGGTCTTCAACGTCGATGGCCATGAGCGCTTCGGCACCTGGAACCGGCCCAATCAGCGCGGCCCAGAAGAAACGGGCTGGCGCACCACGGCAGCGAACTACAACCTCAATCGCGATTACCTGAAAGCCGACACTGCCGAAATGCAGGCCATGCTGGGCCTGGTGCGGGAATGGGAGCCGCTGGCGGTGGTGGACCTGCATGTCACCAACGGTGCCCGATTCGAGCACGACATCTCGATCCAGGTTGAGCCACTACATGCGGGCGATGTAGAGCTGCGCACGGTCGGCAGGGCATGGCGCGATGCGGTCATCGCCGATCTTTCCCGCCAGGGCTCGCTGCCCCTGCCCTTCTATCCTTCGTTCGTCGTACAGGATGATCCCGCCTCGGGATTCGAGGACAACGTGCCGACGCCGCGTTTCTCGCACGGCTATTTCTGGCTACGCAATCGGCTGGGGATGCTGGTGGAGACGCATTCGTGGAAGGAGTACCCGGTGCGCGTGCGCGCCACCCGCAACGCGGTGCTGTCGGTGCTGGAGCAGGTGGCCGCCCATGGCGCGCAGTGGCTGCAGACCGCACACGCAGCGGACGCGCGGGCAAGCAGCCTGCAGGCGCAGCCGGTGGCGCTGACCTTCAAGCCCAGCCCCGAATCGCGCCTGATCGATTTCCGTGGCTACGCGTACACACGCAGCCTGTCGGAGATATCCGGGGCGTTGATGACCCACTACGACGAGGACCAGCCGCAAATATAGAACATTCCGCTGCGTGACAACCTGCAGCCGGACCTCGTGGTCACCACACCCGGCGCGGGCTACCTCGTGCCGCCGGCGCACGCGGCCTGGGTAGGCCAGCGCCTGCAGCGTCACGGCATCCGCTACAGCACGCTGGGTGCGATGGTGGACGCGGAAGTCGAGGTCTTCCGCGCGACCGCCGCCACCCCGGCGCCCGAGTCCAGCGAGGGCCGCCAGCGCATGACGGTAACCGGCAGCTGGGCGCCTGAAACCCGAAGCATCGGCGCCGGTGCGCTGTTCGTTCCCATCGCCCAGCCCGGCGCCAGGCTGCTGCTGTCGCTGCTGGAGCCGATGGCGCCGGACTCGTTGCTGGCATGGGGTGATTTCAACAATGCCTTCGAACGCAAGGAGTACATGGAGGGCTACGTGGCCGAGCAGGTGGCGCGCGAGATGCTGGCGGCCAATCCGGCGTTGCGCAAGCGCTTCGAACAGCAGCTGCGGGAAGATCCCAAGTTCGCGGCCAGCCCATCCGCGCGGCTTGAGTTCTTTGCCCGCCTGCACCCTTCCTGGGACGAGCAGTACCGGCTCTACCCGGTGATGCGGATCGGGCAAACGCCGCGCTGAGTGCTGGACGGCGCGGCCATACGGGCACAAGACCCGTCGGGCCACGCACAATGAGCGCAACAGCAACGTTTCCTGTACTGCAATCAAACCACCCATGCCAAGGTCTATAGTGGGGCGCTGTCGCTGTTTCGGCTGCCAGCATTCCAACCCGCCCGGAGTCCGTCGCGATGTTGAACAAACCCCTGATGCTGCTGTGCCTGGCCAGCCTGCTGGCCGCCTGCAAGCCTGCTGCCGAACCCGTCGCCACGCCGGTAGCCGCAGAGTCCGCCCCGCCCGCAGCGGTTGAAGCAACCGTCACCTCCCTCAACTTCCAGTGCGGCGACGAGCGCATTGGCGCCGCTTTCGACAACGCTGCCGGCAACGTCACCCTCACCATCGGCGGACAGGCAATGACCCTGCCCAAGGCCGAAGCTGCCTCGGGTGCACGCTATGCCGATGCACAGGGCAACGAATTCTGGAACAAGGGCGACAGCGCCACGCTGACCCGCAGCGGGCAGCCGGCGGCTGAATGTGCACAGACCCAGCTGGCCTCGCCCTGGGATGAGGCCAAGGGCCGCGGCGTTGGATTCCGCGCCGTCGGCAACGAGCCGGGCTGGATGGTGGAAGTCGACATGGGCGAAGCGCCCGCCCTGCGCGCAACGCTGGATTCTGGTGCACGCGAAATCGCGGTAGCCCGCGCCCAGTCCCGGACTGCCGGCTTTGCTGGCACCACCAATGATGGCATTGCGGTTGAACTGCAGATCAAGCGCGAAACCTGCAGCGACAATATGAGCGGGCAGGAGTTTCCGGCCAGCGCCCAGCTCAAGGTCGGTGATCAGACCTACGCTGGCTGCGGCCGCTTGCTGTTCGACTGATCTAGATTTAACTGCAGGCCCGGGCGGCGCCAGTGACAAGCAAGCTATGGACGGTCGTGCTGCTGGCGCTGTGCCTGGCAGGATGGTGGTGGCTGCAGCAGCCGGACCGGCAGGCGCACGCACCATCGATTGGCAGCGGCACGGCGCCCAATGCGGCGCAGGCCGCACGCAGCCCGCCGCCGGCGTCACTCCCGCCCGAAGCTGGCGACACGCTGGCCCTGATCCGGCGCGGTGGACCCTACCCGCATCGCCAGGATGGCGGCGTGTTCGGCAATCGTGAAGGCCACCTGCCGTCCGAGCCGCGCGGCTACTATCGCGAATACACGGTGACCACGCCGGGCCTTGGTCATCGCGGTGCGCGCCGGATAGTCACCGGTGGTGAACCACCGGCGGTGTATTACTACACCGATGACCACTACGACTCCTTCCGCCGCTTCGAGCCACGGCCATGACTGAATCCGGCTTCGAACTGGGGCTGGACGACCCCGCACGCGCGGGCGTTTTCTTCGTCGCCTCGAGTGACCTGGACGTGCTGGGAGCCGCGGGGCGCGACGCCGGCCTGCGCGCGCGCCGCCTGGACCTGCTGGGCTGCACCAACAAGGCCACACTGCTGCTGCGTATCGCCGTGGCCCTGGATTTCCCGCTCTCCGCTGGGCGCAACTGGGACGCCCTGTCCGACTGCCTGCGTGACCTTGAATGGCTGCCCGGTCCCGGCTATGTGCTGCTGTTCGACGGCGCCGGCGAGCTGCATCGTGACGCCGAGGCTGATTTCGACACGCTGGTGGACATCCTGGACGAGGCCAGCGCCGAATGGGCCAAGCGCAAGGTGCCGTTCTGGGCATTCCTTGCATTGCGCGAAAGCGACCTGGTCAATCTGGAAGACTGACCCAGCTACGCAGTTCACGGCGTAGCTGCGATCATGGGCAATGACCGACATGAACCTGGACTTCAACTCGCTGCCCCTTTCCGATGGGCTGCGCCTGGGCGTGGACGCCGCCGGCTACACCCGGATGACCCCGATCCAGGCACAAAGTCTGCCCGCCGTGCTGGCCGGGCGCGACGTCATTGCCCAGGCCCCGACCGGCAGCGGCAAGACCGCCGCCTTCGGGCTGGGCCTGCTGCAGCGCCTGGATCCGGCCCTGATACGCGCGCAGGCGCTGGTGCTGTGCCCCACCCGTGAGCTGGCCGACCAGGTCGGCAAACAGCTGCGCAAGCTGGCCACCGGCATTCCCAACCTGAAGGTGCTGGTGCTGACCGGGGGCATGCCGCTGGCCCCACAGCTGGCCTCGCTCACCCACGACCCGCACGTGGTGGTGGGCACGCCCGGGCGCATCCAGGAGCTGCTGCGCAAAAAGGCCCTGCACCTGGCCGGGGTGCGCACCCTGGTGCTGGACGAAGCCGACCGCATGCTGGACATGGGCTTCGAGGAAGCGATTCGCGAGATCGTCGCCAAGACTCCGCGGGAGCGACAGACGCTGCTGTTTTCGGCCACCTTTCCAGACGCCATTCGCGAAATCGGCCGCAGCAGCATGCGCGAACCGCTGGAAGTGACCGCCGCTGGCGTCAGTGAGCAGCCGGTGGTTGAGCAGACCTTCTACGAGGTGGAGCCAGCGCGCAAGCAGACCACGCTGGCGGGACTGCTGTTCGAACAGCGGCCCGAGTCCAGCGTGGTGTTCTGCAATACGCGCCGGGACGTGGATGAAGTGGCCGAATCGCTGAAGCACTTCGGCTTCACTGCGCTGGCCCTGCACGGCGACATGGAGCAGCGCGACCGCGATGAAGTGCTGGTGCGTTTCAGCAACCGCAGCTGCAACGTACTGGTCGCCAGCGACGTGGCCGCGCGCGGGCTGGACATCGACGAGCTGGCGACGGTGATTAACTACGAGCTGCCGACAGACCCGGACGTGTTCGTGCACCGGATCGGGCGCACCGGTCGCGCCGGCGCCGGTGGACAGGTGCTGAGCCTGGTAGCCCCGCGCGAAGTTACGCGTGCGCATGTGCTCGAGCAGCGCCAGGGCGCGCCGCTTCGCTGGAAGAAGCCGATTGCGGTCGCGCCGTCTGCGCGCAGTGCGCCACCCGCCGCCATGGCTACCCTGCGCATCGACGCCGGCCGCACCGACAAGCTGCGGCCAGGCGACATCCTGGGCGCCTTGACCGGCGATGCCGGGCTGCCCGCCAGCGCCATCGGCAAGATCGACATCTTTGCCACCCGCTCCTACGTGGCAATCGTCCGCAACCAGGCCAACAATGCCTTGGCCAGGCTGGAGGGGGGCAAGATCAAGGGCCGCAAGTTCAGGGTCCGGAAGATCTGAGTCGCATCTGGCCCGCTCACGAACTGCAGGAGAGCATGGAACAGCCGGCACGGTCGCGGGCCCAGTCAGGGCGACGCCGGGCGAATGACTCCCGACCCGGCTGTTCGTCGTAGGGGCGCCGCATCACCTCCAGCAGTTCGGCAATGCCCGCCGTTTCACCCTGCCCGGCACGGTCAATGACCTGCTGGGCCAGGTAATTGCGCAGCACGAAGCGCGGATTGGCCAGCTGCATGCGCGCAGTCCTGGACGATGGCTCGACGGCTTCGGACAGCACGCGCTGACCGTGGCGCTGCAGCCACGCCAAAAGCGCCGGCTCGATCAACGCTCGTTTTCCCGCGAGGTAGAACGCGTCGTCCAGCGCGGCGAGGTCCGGCTTTGCGGGATCCACCTCAGCCAAGCCACGGAACAACAGGGTCATGTCCACTTCGCCAGCCTGCATCAGCTCCTGCAGGTCCTCCATCAGCAGCAGGTCTTCGTCGCTGCAAACGGCCAGACCCAGCTTTCGCGCGACATTGTCGCGGTGGCAGGCGGCGTAGGTGTCGCGATAGCGCAGCAGTCCATCCTCCAGCGGCGCGGGAACTGCAAACAGCGATGACAGCGCGCCCGCCAGGCGGGTGAGGTTCCAGTACGCGATCTGCGGCTGCCAACCGAAGCGATAGCGCCTGCCCTGCGCGTCGGTGGTGTTGGGCGTCCAATCCGGATTGTAGTCATCGATCCAGCCGTAGGGGCCATAGTCGATGGTCAGGCCAAGGATGGACATATTGTCCGTGTTCATCACCCCATGCACGAAGCCGACCCTCATCCAGTGCGCCACCATCACCGCGGTGCGTTCGCAGACCTGAGCGAACCACGCGGCGTACAGCGCTTCACCTGCGCCCTCCAGCCACGGAAAATCGCGGGCGATGGTGAAATCCACCAGCTGCTGCAGCAACCCCAGCTCACCGCGCGAAGCCGGCAGCTCGTAGGTGCCGAAACGCAGGAACGACGGCGCCACCCGGCAGACGATGGCACCGGGCTCTGGTTTGGCGCGACCGTCATAGAACATGTCACGGACCACCGATTCCCCCGTCCCCACCAGGCTCAACGCGCGCGTGGTGGGCACGCCCAGGTGGTGCATGGCCTCGCTGCACAGGAACTCGCGGATTGACGAGCGCAGCACTGCGCGGCCGTCTGCGCTGCGGGAATACGGGGTGGGGCCGGCGCCCTTTAGCTGCAGTTCCCACCGCTGCCCGGACCGGTTGATCGCTTCGCCGAGGGAGATTGCGCGGCCGTCGCCCAGCTGGCCAGCCCAGTGGCCGAACTGATGGCCGCCGTAGTTGGCCGCGAACGGCTGCATGCCGACCAGCAGCGCGTTGCCGCCGAAGACCTGCGCGAACTCCGGGGAAGCAGGATCGGCTTCGTCCAGGTCCAGCAGGGCCGCGGTTTCCTGCGAACAGGCCAGCAGGGTGGGCGCAGCTACCGGCGTCGGATCCACCGCCGACCAGGCCGCGGCGCGGACTTCGCGCACCCCAGGGGCGGTCGCAGGATCACCGGGCAGCGATGCGATGAAGCGGTTGTCGAAGGTCAGGGACTGCATGGGCACAGGCTACGCGCTGGTGGCCGCACAAACAAAAACGCCGGGGCAAGCCCCGGCGTCGGTCGCGATTGATGCGGTCGCTATTACAGCGGCTGCACTTCGTCGGCCTGCATACCCTTCTGGCCCTGCACGGCGACAAAGCTTACGCTCTGGCCTTCTTGCAGCGACTTGAAGCCAGAACCCTGGATCGCGCGGAAATGCACGAAAAGGTCCGGGCCGCTCTGCGGGGTGATGAAGCCAAAACCCTTGGCATCGTTGAACCACTTGACGGTACCGGTTTGACGGTCAGACATCTTTGAAACTCCTGAAACGGATTGAAAAAAATCACAGCCGGGGACCCCCGGGCTGAGACTGAGTTGCAGGCGTTAAGCAAGGCGGAAAGATGTAGCTGATCGTTTGGATCGACTGCATCAGGCCACGATTTACGGTGACCCAAGCAAACACAGTGCCACGCACACTACACGCCTTTTCCCGGAAAAGCCATTCCGGGGCAAAACCCCCTCCAGGCGGGCCGGCCGCCGCTATGCCCTAGACTGGGGCACCCCCACAGGAAGCGTGCCCATGGCAAAGCCCAATTATTCCTTCGAAAAGAAACAGCGCGAGCTGGCCAAGAAGAAGAAACAGGACGAAAAACTGGCCAGGAAGCAGGCCACGCGGGAGCCGGAAGCCTCAGGTTCCACGCTGCCGGACGGCTCCGCTCCGGCCGAAAACAGCGGGCAGTAGCCCGCCTGGAGCCGTCTTGCATGCCGATTTAGGCCAGTCTGGCTGGGGCAGCAGGCTCCGCTGAGTCTGGAAATACCGGAGTGACCCGTCCAGCGGATCGGTGAACGACAGGGACCAGGCCAGCAGCTGCATTGGCCGGTCCGGATCATCTGCGGCCCTGGGCGTCAGTACCGGGTAGTAGGGATCATGGCGGATGGGCGCCCCCAGGCCGGCCATGTGCACCCGCAGCTGGTGCTTGCGGCCGGTTTCGGGAAACAGCGCGTAGCGCCACCAGGGGCCTTCGGCGTCCAGCAGCTCCACCCGGGTCACCGCGTTGGGGCTGCCCTGCACTTCCTGCATCCGGAAGAACGGCTCGGACTTCAGGATACGTGAGGCGCGCACGAGCGGAAAATCCGCGCCAGGCAGCCCGGCCGCCACCGCTTCGTAGCGCTTGTGGATGCGGCGCTCGCGGAACAGGGCCTGGTAGGCGCCGCGGCTTGCGGGCTTGGCGGAGAACAGCACCAGCCCGGCGGTCGCCCGATCAATTCGATGCAGCGGCACGAGCGCCGGATTGTCCAATCGCCGGACCAGCCGGGTCAGCAGGGTTTCGCGGACGTAGGCGCCGGTGGGCGCCACCGGCAGGAAATGCGGTTTGTCGGCCACCACCAGGTGCGCGTCGGCATGCAGGATCGTTTCCTCAAAGGGAATCGACGGCTCGTCGGCGACTTCGCGGAAATACAGGACCGTGCTGCCCGCCCGGTACGACGCATTGGCCTGCAGAGGCTGCCGCTGAGCGTCCAGCACTCGGCCGCGCGAAAACCGGTCCTGCCACTGCGTGCGCCCGACCTGCGGAAAACGATGGCACAGGCCGTCCAGCAGGCTGGGCCATTCGCCCGGCGGCAGCTGCAGCGTGCTGGCCACCGGCGAATGCGGATCAGGGGCTTCGAGGGCCAAGGCAGGCTCCGGCAGGGCAAGGACGTATCATGGCCGACCTTTATCACAGGCAGCTCAATGGCGCTCAAATCCACCGTTGTAAAAGCCGAGCTGCAGATCAGCGACATGGATCGGCATTACTACGCCACGCACAACCTGACCCTGGCCCAGCATCCGTCCGAAACCGATTCGCGCCTGATGGTGCGCCTGTTGGCCTTTGCGCTGTATGCGGATGAGTATCTGGAATTCGGGCGCGGACTGAGCCAGGACGACGAGCCGGACCTGTGGCGCAAGCAGATGACCGGGGAAATCGAACAGTGGATCGACCTTGGCCAACCTGACGAAGCCCGTATTCGCAAGGCCTGCGGTCGCTCGCGGCAGGTAGTGGTAGTGACGTACGCAGGCCGCAGCGCCGATATCTGGTGGGAAAAGAACGCCAATTCGCTACAGCGCAGCAAGAACCTCACCGTGATCGACATAGCGACCGAACCGGTTGCCGAATTGACCGCGCTGCTGGGGCGCAGCATGCGCTTGAACGTGATGATCCAGGATGGCGAGATGCAGGTCCTGTGCGGGGAGGTGGCGGTCAGCATCACGCCGACGGTGCGCCAAGCAGCCACGCAGGGTCTGTAAGCGAGTGAGTCAGAGCCACGACGTGCTGGTCATTGGCGGCGGCGCGGCCGGGCTGATGTGCGCCTTGGCCGCAGGCCGCCGCGGCCTGAGCGTATTAGTGCTTGAACACGCCAACCGGGTGGGCAAGAAGATCCTGATGTCCGGCGGCGGCCGCTGCAACTTCACCAACACCGGCACCACGCCAGCCAACTTTCTTTCCGCCAACCCGCACTTCTGCAAGTCGGCGCTGGCCCGCTACACGCCATCGGATTTCATCGAGATGGTAGACCGGCACGGTATCGCCTGGCACGAGAAGGAGCTGGGCCAGCTGTTCTGCGATGAATCTTCCAAACAGATCGTGAAGATGCTGCTGGACGAATGTGCAGCCGCAGGCGCCAGCATTGAAACCAGCTGCAGCATCGAACGCGTGCAACACACCGAGGCAGGCTTCACCCTGCACACTTCGCGCGGCAACTATTCCGCACCGTCGCTGGTGGTGGCCTGCGGCGGACTCTCGATTCCCAGCATGGGTGCCAGTGGATTCGGATACGAACTCGCGCGGCAGTTCGGGCACAGCGTATTGCCCACCCGCGCCGGACTGGTGCCGCTGACGCTGACCGGCAAGCACCAGGAACACCTGCACGACCTCAGCGGCGTCGCCCTGCCGGTGCGTGCAAGCTGCAATGGCCAACACTTCCAGAACTCCATGCTCATCACCCATCGTGGCGTCAGCGGGCCTTCGATCCTGCAGATATCGTCCTACTGGCAGCCTGGTGACGACCTGCGCCTGGACCTGCTGCCGGATGGCGATGCCTTCCAGCTATTGCGCGCGCAGCAGGCTGCACGTCCGGCCGCCGAGCTGAAAACCGTACTCTCGGATCTGCTGCCCAAGCGTTTCGCACAGCGTCTGTGCGATCTCTGGTTGCCGAACAAGCCGATGAAGCAGTACAACGAACCACAATTGCGCGACATCGCTACGCAACTGCAAAACTGGCCGTTGATCGCCAGCGGCACCGAAGGATACCGCACCGCCGAAGTGACCCTGGGCGGCGTGGATACCGACGAGCTATCCTCAAGCACCCTGCAGTCGAAAAAAATCCCGGGGCTGTATTTCATCGGCGAGGTCGTGGACGTGACCGGCTGGCTGGGCGGCTACAACTTCCAGTGGGCATGGGCCTCCGGCTACGCGGCCGGCAACGCCATTTGAATCCGCCCCGGCGTCGTAGGAGCGACATGAGTCGCGATGAGGCTGGATAGCGTAGGAGCGACGTAAGTCGCGATGGAGCTTCACTGGGAGGGCCTCATCGCGACTTACGTCGCTCCTACGGTCGCTCCTACGGCCTGCGAATTGGTCCGGGATCGTCCTGCGCGCGCATGGCCTTTGCGGCCAGCGGCGCCAGGTCCGGATCCAGGGCTACGCGCTGGTCGAAGACGAAACAGTTCCCGTCGAAACCCTGTCCGCCCACCTGCTCGAAATAGCCCAGGAT
>JAJAZJ010000125.1 GCA_026785795.1 Pseudoxanthomonas sp. | reverse complement strand
TGGTGGTGTGGTGCTGAAAACGGCAAGGGCCGCATTTTGCCCCGCCGGGACGGGGCCCAAGTCAGCAGCCACAAACCGGCGATGCAGCGCAAACCGCCCTCATGACGCCGTGCTGCGCTTCAACGCGGCAACAGAAAGTCTTCCTGCAGTTGCAACTGCCCGCTGCCATCGGGCAGCGCCTTCAGCTGCACGCGCAACCCCATCGGCAGCGGCCTGTTGGGCGTGCCGTGGCCGGTGGGCCAGCCGCCCAGAAATGTAGCTGCGAGCGCCGAAGCCCTTGAGCGAGGCCGCAACGCGCCCGCCGGCGGAAGCGACGCCGGGAATGCTGTGGCAGCTGCCGCACTGGTATTGCGCCAGCAGCAGCCGGCCGCGATCGGCGCCGGTGGTTGCGGCGCAGCAGGCAACGGCGGCGAACAGGGCGGCGGCGAAAACGATGGACCGGGCGAACGCCGGGCCGCCGCGCTGGGGTCGGCAGGGCATCGCGCATTCTCCCACCCCACGCGGGCCGTGGGGTGGGCGAGAATGACCCGGCCCATGCGCAAGAAAAACGTGTTGATCACCGTTGCGGCGACCCTGGCCGCTGTGCTCGCCGGTGGCGTGCTGACGGCCGCGGCCGTGGTCTACGGCGGGCTCTACAACGTCGCCGCCAGCACCCAGCACCTGCAACCGACCTTTTCCGTGATGGAAACCGCGATGCGGCAATCGGTGCGGCTGCGCTCGCGCGGCATCGAGGCGCCGCCGCTGGACGACGAGGGCATGGTGCTGCGCGGCGCTGCGTGTTTTCGTGACAAGTGCGTGCAATGCCATGGCGCTCCCGGTGTCGCGCAGGGCGACATCGGCAAGAGCATGCAACCGCTTCCCGGTCCGCTGGTGGATGCGCGCCGGCACTGGCAGCCGCGCGACCTGTACTGGGTGACCCGCCACGGCATCAAGATGAGCGGGATGCCGGCCTGGGACCGGCGGCTGACCGACGCAGAGCTCTGGTCGGTGGTGGCCTTCATGCATCGGCTGCCCGACCTGAACCCAAGCCAGTACGCGGCGCTGGTTTCGCAGGCGCCGCCCGCCCCGTCCTGTGGCCGCGAGTTGCCCGGCGCCCTGCTACCCGCCCTGACGCCGGGCGACGCGGTCCGCGGCGGCAAGGCGCTGTTCCAGAACGCCTGCAACGCCTGCCACACCATCCCTGGAATCACCGGCGGCAACGCCCAGGTCGGCCCGCCGCTGGAAGGCATCGCCGGCCGCGCGCTGATCGCCGGCAAACTGGCGAACACGCCGGAGAACATGGTGCTGTGGTTGCGGCGGACCCAGGAAGTCAAGCCGATGACGGCCATGCCGCAGCTCGGTGTGACCGAGCAGGATGCCCGGGACATCGCCGCCTATCTGGCGACGCTGCATTGATGGAGCTGGATGCGATCTGCTGGATGGAGCGGGTGATGGGAATCGAACCCACGCTATTTGCTTGGGAAGCAAAAGTTCTACCATTGAACTACACCCGCGCTGTAGCCGGCATTTTACGGCAGGCGTTGGAGGCTCGGACTGTTTTGATCACCGCAAGCTGAGCGACAGCTTCCTTGATCGGTCCGGTGATCGAGGTCGTGTCGTGGTCGAGGTCGTGGTCGAGGTCGTGATCAGCCAGGAAAAGACGAAGCCCGCGAGCACGGCAAGCGAACGTTCCTAATGAAAGTCGCGGCTGGAGCTGCTTTGCTGTGCCAGCCGACCCAGCAACGGTGTCAGGTCCTTCAAATTCCTGGCCAGCAGATGGCGGACTTGCCCGCCGCTTTCGATGTCCAGCTGCCAGACCCCCTCGACTGCGAGCAGGCGCGACTTGAGCAGTGCGTCGCGTTGGGCATCGGCGACATGGCCCCACACGATCACGCTGACGGTTCCGGTTTCGTCTTCCAGGGTGACGAACACTGTCCCCTTGGCCGTGGGCGGCCGTTGCCGCACCGTGACGATGCCGCAGGCCCGGGCCGGGCTGCCATGCGGCAACGGTCGCAACTGGGTTGCAGTCAGCAGCTTCATGCGCTCCAGCCGGGGCCTGAGCACAGCCAGTGGATGGCGTCGCAGCGTGAGGCCAGTGGCCGCATAGTCGAAGACGATGTCTTCGCCTTCCCGGGCTGGTGCGAGGTGCAGCGGCGCTTCATCGATCGGCGCCTGTTTCAGCAAGGCCGGAGCGCGCCGCTGCGCTGAAGCCGCCCAGGCCTGCTGCCGGCGATGGCCAGCCAGGCTCGACAAGGCATCGGCGGCGGCGAGCGCATTCATGTCCTTCAGGTCCAGCTCGCTGCGCAAGGCCAGATCTTCCACACTGGCGAAGGGACATTGCTCGCGGGCCGAGACGATCCGCTGCGCGCCCAGTTCGCTCAATGTTCCAACCATTCGCAAACCGAGCCGGACGCAGGGCTGGATCAGGTTGCCCCGGCCGGGGAAAGTCTGTGTCTCCGCCGCCGCTTGCGCGGATTCCAGCGAGCAATCCACCGCGCTCAGCACAACGTCCACCGGCCGCACTTCGATCCCGTGCCGCACGGCATCCTGGATCAGTTGCGATGGCGTGTAGAAACCCATCGGCTGCGAGTTCAGCAGCGCCGCCAGGAAACAGCCCGGCTCATGGCGCTTCATCCAGCTGCTGCTGTACACCAGCAGCGCGAAGCTGGCCGCATGGCTCTCCGGAAATCCATATTCGCCGAAGCCCTCGATCTGCTTGAAGATGTTGTGGGCGAACTCGCGCTCGTAGCCCCGCTCCACCATGCCGTTGACCAGCCGGTCGTAGAAGATGCTGACATCCCCATGGTGCTTCCATGCCGCCATCGATCGGCGCAAGCGGTCTGCTTCGCCGGCAGTGAATCCGGCAGCCAGGATCGCCACCTGCATCACCTGCTCCTGGAAGATCGGAACACCGAGCGTGCGTCCCAGCGCCTCTTTCAAAGCCTCGCTCGGATAGCTGACCAGCTCGGGGTGGAGTCGGCGCTTGAGGTAAGGATGGACCATGCCGCCCTGGATCGGACCGGGCCGCACGATGGCCACCTCGACCACCAGGTCGTAGAACTTGCGCGGCCTCAGCCGCGGCAGCATCGACATCTGGGCCCGGCTCTCGATCTGGAACACGCCGACCGTATCGGCAGCGCAGATCATGTCGTAGGTCGAAGGATCCTCTTTCGGGATGTCGGCCAGCGACCAGTCCTGGCCCCGCCAGCGCTGGCGCAGGTCGAGCGTCCGGCGCAGGGCCGTGAGCATCCCCAGCGCCAGCACATCGACTTTCATCAGGCCGACGGCTTCGAGGTCGTCCTTCTCCCACTGGATGATGGAGCGGTCTTTCATGGCGGCGTTCTCGACCGGCACCAGCTGCGTCAGTCGGCTCTGGGTCAGGACAAAGCCGCCGACATGCTGGCTCAGGTGCCTCGGAAAACCGCGCAGCTGGTAAGCCAGCTCCAGCCACTGGTCGATCCGCCGGGCGTCTTCCGTGACCCCGATCGCAGCGGCCACCTCCAGCAGCCGGTGGGTGAGGATCTCGCGGTCGAACCAGAAGTGGTCCTTGGCAAAGGCATCGACCAGCGCCTCGTTCACACCCAATGCCTTGCCGACATCGCGGATCGCCATCCGGGAGCGATACCGCACCACCACGGCGGCGATGGCGGCACGCTCGCGGCCGTACTTGGCGTAGATGTACTGGATCACCTCCTCCCGCCGCTGGTGCTCGAAGTCGACGTCGATGTCCGGCGGCTCGTTGCGCTCAAGGCTGATGAAACGCTCGAACAGCAGGCTGGTCATCTCCGGCGGCACCTCGGTGATGTGCAGGCAGTAGCAGACGGTGGAATTGGCGGCCGAGCCGCGGCCCTGGCACAGGATGGCCTGGCTGCGGGCGAAGCGCACGATGTCTTCCACCGTCAGGAAGTACATCTCGTAGTTCTTGATCCGGATCAGCCGCAGCTCGTGCCGGATCTGCTTGCGGTGTTTTTCCGGTATCTGCCGGCCGTAGCGGCCGTAGGCGCCGCGCAGGGTGAGCCGGATCAGCGCGCCCAGCGGCGTCATCCCTGGCGGCACGGTTTCCAGCGGATAGTTGTAGCGGATCTGCGCCAGATCGAAGCTGCAGCGCTCTGCCAGTTCGAGGGTGCTGGCCAGCAACGCATCCGGATAGATGCGGCCCAGCCGCAGCCGCGACCGCAGGTGCCGCTCGGCGTTGCCCTGCAGCGAAAAGCCGCATTCGCTCACGCACTTGCCCTGCTGCACGGCGGTGATCACGTCCTGCAGCCGTTTGCGTGAACGCACATGCATGTGGACGTCCCCCGCGGCGATGAGCGGCACCTGGGTTCGCGCGGACAACTGCTGCAGCACCGAAAGCCAGAGTTCGTCGTCCAGTTCATGCAGCAGTTCGACACCCAGCCACAGATGAACGCCGAACCTGGCCAGCGTGGTCTGGATCAGCGCACTGGCAGCCTGGAGATCGAAGTTGGCTCCAGCTTCGCGCAGCGGTAACCAGACGATCTCGCAGCCCTGCAGCAGACCGAGATCGCTCTGCTCCCAACCGACCCGGTACTCGCCCTTGGCCGTTCCCGATCCCATCCGGGCGGCGCTGATGAACTGGCACAAACCGCCCCAGCCAGCGAGGTCGCGGGCGATCGCCACCAGCCGCCCTTGCGGAAAAGCGAACTCGCTCCCCAGCAGCAGCTTGAAAGGATGGCGCAAGCTGCCGGCTGCGGGATCTTCCTGCTCGCGCTGTTCCAGTTGTTCGAGGTAATGCTTCAGTCCGACATGGGCGCGCACCACGCCCGCCACCGAGCATTCATCGGTGATCGCCAGGGCTTCGTAGCCGAGCTGGTAGGCGCGCTCCACCAGTTCCTCGGGATGGGAAGCGCCGCGCTGGAAACTGAAATTGCTGATGCAGTGCAGTTCGGCGTAGCCGGGCAGCCACTGCGCGGCCCATGGCGATTGCACCGGAGGACTCTGCGAAGCGGTGACGGGGCCGCGCTGCAGGTCCTTGTCGGGAGTTTCAGGCATACAGGCCTTGCAGGAACCAGCGCGGCTGCGAGCCCGTGGATTCGGAATCCGCCAGCGAAGCCGGGCGCTCCCGGTAGATCCAGACCAGCCCGGCTTGCTCGCTGCGGGCGATGAAGTAATCGCGCAGCGCCAGGCCCTGGCCTGGCGGGTCCCACCAGCCAGCTTCGAGCCGCTGGGGCCGGGTCAGCAGACGCAACGGTCCCAGGTATTGCGGCGTGTCTTTCAGAACGGCCAGTCGCAGTGCCGTCGGCAGCAGCCAGGGCGGATGGATCGCATCGGCCGCAAGGGAACGGCCGCGGCTGCCACTGGAGTTTTTTTTCTTCGGTGCTGCGACCGGCAATGCTGCCTGCTGCGCGGGCAGCCACTGTTGCCGATGTTCGGGCCGGTGATCGGCCATGGCCCGGGGCACCTCCACTTGTCCGGCTCCCAGACGGGCGCTGAGCCGCTCGACCAGGTGGTGCAGCGGATCGCCCCTGGACTGGTCTTCGATCAGCAGGCTGTGGCTGGCGCCGGCCCAGGCCGTGGTTTCCAGCGAACGAAGCCGCAGGTGACTGGCCGGCGCCGCCAGCGAGGCACGATCGAGCTGCTCGCTCACCAGCTTTCGCAGATGCGCCATGTCCTGGGTCGGTAGCGCCGTGCGGATCACCAGTTGCTCATGCTCCGGCAGCCTGACTCCGTCCAGCCGTTTCAGGTCCAGCGTCCATTCGAGCTCGAAAGCCAGCACGCCTTGCTGCCTGGCCTGCAGCCACAGTTGCAACAGGGTCAGCAGCCGGCTGGCGCTCCACATCAACTCGGTGGCGCTGGTCGCCAGGGCCGGCAGTTCGAGCTTGCGGTCGAACACCTCAGGCACTGTGAGCCAGGGGTAGATTTCGGGCCGGACCCCCATTGCGCAATCCAGCGCCTTCAGCAATTCAGAACCGAAGCGCCGCGACAAACCGGCCCGCGGCAGCGCGTGCAGGTCGCCCCAGCTTCGACAACCGGAACGTGCGAGCGTCTGCAGATGCTCACGCGCCGCCGTCAGGGTCTCGAGCGGAAGATCGCGCGCCTGCCGGGGCAAGGGCTTGCCTGCAGCTTTCCGGCGCAACAAACCCAGGGCGATCAGTGAAGTCGGCCCTGCGGACCACGCCGGCTCGGCCAGCAAGGGATTGCCTTGCAGCAGATGGCGACGCAGCGCTTTCTTTCCCCGCCACAGCCGCAACGAGCCCGACAGCTCGAGCAGCAGGGCTTCCTCGACCCGCGCCACCCGGGGTGAGAACTGCAACGCCCACCAGCCCCAGGCCGTCAGCTCCTGTTCATCCGGGGGCAGCAATGCGATCCAGTCCATGGGATCTCCGGCCTGTGGGGGCAACAGCGGCAGTCGTGCCTGCGATGGATTTCAGGACGCCGGGCACACGGCGCTTGCGGGCTTCGAGCAAGGCTTCGAGGCGCTCTGGATGGGCAGGCAGCAGCAAGGACGTTTGCAATGGTGGACCGCGCCGTTTGAGGATGCGCACTTCCATGGCTTGCGTGCCTGAGAGTTGCAGCCGCAGCCGGGCCGGGGACGCATCCTGGAGACAGCGCAGGGTGCGAAAAACGAACAGGAGATGGTCATGTTGCTGGGCGGCGATCTGCAGCCGGCGCAACTGTTCGCTGCGGGCTTGCGGCAGCCATGCCAGCACGGCCGCCACCTCGGAGCAGCGCAGCGCCTGTTCGGTTGCCCAAAGCCGATCGGTGTCCTTGCCGGCGCGGACCCGGAGCATCCTCTCGGCCGAAATCCCCCGCTCCTGCAAGCTGGAAAAGAACGGCTCGAAGGGAGCACTGACCAGCACCAGGGGACCGGCTTTCGATCGAAGCGCTGCGGCCAGCGCCGGGCCGGTCAATTGCCAGACATGCTGTTGCGGCCTGTCCTGCATCACTTCCACCAGGCCCATCGGCCAACCGCCACCTGGCAGTTCGGCATCCAGCGCTGGATAACCGGTGGCCAGGACCCGCTCTTCCATCCGGGAGAGTTCCATGCCTTGCCAGACATGCAGTGAAGGGGCCGGCAATTGGGCCAGGTCGGGATGACGCAGGGCGGACATGAAACTGGACTGGCTCAGGAATAACTGGTTATTCATACAGTATTCCACAAGTCCGGTGGCTCTGGAGTTCACTTGAACCCTTGCCATGCTGCTTATGATCGCAAGCCTGTCCGATCTCCCGTCGATCTTCCCGGAGTTGCTCTTTGTTCCGTGCCTTTGAACGTCTGCTGCACCCCTATCCTGAAGCCGAGCCTGTTCTTCCCCCCAAAGGATTCTTTGCCTTCGTCTCGGCCTGCACCCGCGGCCTGAGGGGATACATCGGACTGCTGGCCCTGCTCAGCGCGGCGATTTCGGCTTACGAGGCGTTTCTGTTCCTGCTGCTGGGAAGGATCGTGGATTGGCTCGGCAGCGTCGCGCCGGACCGGCTGTGGCAAGAGCAGGGACAGATCCTGGCGCTGCTGGCCGGGGTGCTGGTGGCCAGCACCGTGCTGGTAGCTTTCCAGACCATCATGAAACACCAGACCCTGGCGATCAATTTTCCATTGCAAATGCGATGGAATTTCCACCGCTTGATGCTGGGCCAGAGCCTGGCTTTCTATTCCGACGACTTTGCCGGCCGGATCACCACCAAGGTCATGCAGACGGCCCTGGCGGTGCGCGAGATGGTGTTCACCTCGACCGAGGTCATCGTCGGTGTCGGCGTCTATTTCATCAGCATCGTGGCCCTGGCTGGCGCTTTCGACGCGCGCCTGGCGCTGCCCTTCCTGTGCTGGCTGGCCCTGTACCTGGCGGCGATCTATTTCTTCGTGCCCCGGCTGGGCCGGATCGGCAAGGCCCAGGCCGATGCCCGCTCGCTGATGACCGGCCGCATCACCGATGCCTACACCAACATCTCGACCGTCAAGCTGTTCTCGCACACCCACCGGGAAGCCGGTTTCGTGCAGGAGGCGATGCAGGAATTCCGCACCACCGGCTACCGCCAGATGCGGCTGGTCAGCAGTTTCGAGATCGTCAACCACGCGATGGTGGTGTTGCTGATCCTCGCATCCTGCGGGCTGGCGTTGCTGCTGTGGACCCGCGGCGAAGTGGGCATCGGCGCTGTCGCCGCGGTCACCGCCATGGCGCTGCGCATCAGTGGCATGTCGCACTGGATCATGTGGGAAATGACTTCGCTGTTCGAGAACATCGGCACCATCCAGGATGGCATCAACACCCTGTCCAAGCCGCGCCAGGTGGTGGACCCGCCGGGCGCCACCGAACTGAAAGTCAGGGCCGGCGAGGTTCGCTTCGACCAGGTCGACTTCAGCTACGGCGGTGACCGCAAGGTGATCGACGACTTTTCGCTCACCGTCCGGGCGGGCGAGAAGATCGGCCTGATCGGACGCTCCGGTGCGGGCAAGTCGACCATGGTGAACCTGCTGCTGCGCTTCTACGACCTGGAAGGCGGGCGCATCCTGATCGACGGCCAGGACATCGCGAAGGTGACCCAGGACAGCCTGCGCCGCCACATCGGCATGGTGACGCAAGACACCTCCCTGCTGCACCGCTCGGTGCGCGACAACATCAGCTATGGTCGGCCCGGGGCCACCGAAGACGAGCTGCGCGAAGCTGCCCGGCGCGCCGAAGCCGACAGCTTCATCCCGTTCCTGAGCGACCTGCATGGCCGCAAGGGCTACGACGCCCATGTGGGCGAACGGGGCGTGAAGCTGTCGGGCGGCCAGCGCCAGCGCATCGCCATCGCCCGCGTGATGCTCAAGGACGCACCCATCCTGCTGCTGGACGAAGCCACCAGCGCGCTGGATTCGGAAGTCGAAGCGGCGATCCAGGCCAGCCTGAACTCGCTGATGCGCGGCAAGACGGTGATCGCGATTGCCCACCGCCTGTCGACCATCGCGGCGATGGATCGCCTGATCGTGATGGACGAGGGCCGCATCGCCGAGGAAGGCGATCACCGCACGCTGCTGGCCAAAGGCGGCTTGTACGCGCGGCTGTGGGCACACCAGAGCGGCGGCTTCCTGGGCGACCGCGACGACGATTGACGATGGTCCGCAAAGCGCTTCGTCCCGGCGACTTCATCGGCGATTCGCAGACGGTGGCGCGGATGCTGATCGGCGCCACGCTGCTGGTCGACGGAGTCGGCGGCATGATCGTCGAGACCGAGGCATACGACCGCGAGGACCCGGCCTCGCACAGTTTTTCCGGACCCACGCCGCGCAACCAGGCGATGTTCGGCCCACCCGGACGCGCTTATGTCTATCGCTCGTACGGAATCCACTGGTGCCTGAACTTCGTCTGCAGCCAGGACGGACATGGCGCAGGGGTCCTGATCCGCGCGCTCGAGCCACAAGCCGGAATCGACCGCATGAAGACCCGGCGCGGGCAGGACGATCTGCGAATGCTGTGTTCCGGGCCGGGCAAGATCGGCCAGGCGTTGGGGATTACGCGCGAGCTCAACGGCTGCCGGCTCGATCGGCCTCCGTTCCAGGTGCTGGCCGCGCCAGCGAATGTGGAAGTCATTGCCGGGCCCCGGATCGGCATCTCCAAGGCTGCGGACTTGCCGTGGCGCTTCGGTCTGGCGGGCTCCCGCTTTGTCAGCGCAAGGTTTCCGTAAACCAGTTATGTTTGAACGATGAAAACGATCCACCTTCTCCCGCCGGCCCTCCAGACCGCCCTCCAGGCCGGACTGGTCGCCAGCTTGCTCGTCCTCGGAGGCTGCAAAGACGCAGCCGAGAAAACGGCTGTCGCTGGAGCGACTGCTCGCGCCGCCCCGGAAGCGGTGTCATTGCCTGCCATCGCAACCGAAGCGAAGGGCTTCACGGTCGGCTCGGCCATGAGCGCGCGCACGGTCTATGTGTTTTTCGATCCGCAGTGCCCGCATTGCACCGCGTTGTGGGAGGCGGCCCGACCGCTGAAGTCGCAGGCGAAGTTCGTCTGGATTCCGGTGGCTTTGCTCAACGGCTCCAGCGCGCCGCAAGGTGCCGCATTGCTGGCAGCCAGCGACCCGGCCGCAGCGATGGACGCGCACGAAGTGTCGATGCGGGAACGCAAGGGAGGCATCGGGGCCAGCGCCGGCGCAGATTCCCAGAAGGCGGCTGTCGAAGCCAACACCAAGCTCTTCAACCGGTTCCAGTTCAGCTCGGTGCCGACGATTGTCAGCAAGCATGCCGCGACCGGAGAGATGGTGGTGCGAGAAGGAGCGATGCCCACGTCAACTCTCGCGACTGCACTGGGACTTCAAGGTCCGACGGCAAACTGAAGCGCGGGATGGATCAGCCTCGACAGAGGCTGTTCATGTGGAAATGATCAGACTGGGTACAGGCTGATCGTGTGGAATCAGCGCAGTTCGCTCACCACCATGCCACCCTGCTGGACGATCGTCAGCGGCGGATTGTGCATTTCGGTGATCACGGTCGCGGTTCTCGGAGCCCGCTGAGCTTGGGCCGCAGGAGCGGTCACCGGTGATGGCAAAGTTGCCAGAACCGTCACCCCGACAGCCTGCGCCGGGGGATTGTTCACCAGCGCCACGCCCGAAGGCAGGATGGTGTGCTGCAGGTTCAAGGCAGCCGCGGTGCGACGGTCGGTCAGCAGTGGCGACGGCTTGGAAGGCGAGACCGGTATCAGCGACACGCGCGACGGGCCTTCACGCGGGCAATCGGTGGCAGCGCCGAACACCATGTGGCCGCCTGGGAAAGCGACGGGCAATGTTTCATGCAAGGGGCGGCTCATGTCGACCGGTGGCGTCTGGGCGTTGTAGACCAACTGGTTGGAGCGGTCGTAGACGGTGTAGCAAGCCATGGCGTTGACCGAGGCCAGGCGGAGGGTGCAAAGGAGGGCAAGTTTGAGTTTCATGATTTATCTCCCCGGAACTGCCGGGAGTTGGAATGCGCTGATCATGAAACGGTGTGCACAATTAATTGGCAGGCCAATGCACTGTCCCCCTGTCATCCAAAATGGGGAGCGTGTAGCGGGAAGTAAACCGGTGTGGCAGCT
>JAJAZJ010000124.1 GCA_026785795.1 Pseudoxanthomonas sp. | reverse complement strand
GGGGGGGTGGGGGTTGATGTTATTGCGGGGGGGGGGGGGGGGGGGTTGGGGCTCCAGCCCTTCTCCGTGTGGGGCCTCGCGGGCGGGCCCGGCGGCGCGCCGGCCCGCGACGATGGTCTCGCGGCTGGCGAAGTAGGTGGTGTCCATCGGGTCGAAATATATCCCGCCGTGGTCACAGCTGCGCATCAGCGCCTGCGGCACGTCCGGACTTTCCATAAAGCCGAAGCGCACGATCACGCGGTAAAAGCCGTCGCCGATCTCGTCGATGCGCAGGCGCTTGTGCGAATACGGCACGCTCAGCGTTTCCACGGTCAGGAACACGTTGCGTTCGTGCAGCACCTTGTTGTGCTTCAGGTTGTGCAGCAGCGCGTGCGGCACCACGCCGGTGTGGGCGGTCAGGAACACCGCCGTGCCCGGCACCCGCACCGGCGGGGCCAGCATCAGCCCGGGCAGGAAGGAGTCCAGCTGGATGCCGTCCTTGCGGATTTCGGCGGTCAGCAGGGCGCGACCGTGCCGCCAGGTGCGCAGCAGGGTGAACAGGATGATGCCCAGCACCACCGGGAACCACCCACCCTGCAGGACCTTGGCCCCGTTGGCGATCACGAACCCCACGTCGCCCACCAGGAACACCGCGCACAGCGGCAGCACCCAGCGCCGCCACTTCGGCCACAGCGCGCGCGCCACGATGGCCAGCAGCAGGGTATCGATGAGCATGGTCACCGACACCGAGATGCCGTAGGCGGTGGCCAGCGCCGAAGAGCTGCGGAAAGTCAGCACCAGCGCGATCACGATCACCATCATCATCCAGTTGATGCCCGGGATGTAGATCTGGCCGATGGCGTCATGCGAGGTGTGCTTGATGGTCATGCGCGGGATGTAGCCCAGCTGCATGGCCTGCCTGGCGACCGAGAAACCGCCGGTGATCACCGCCTGCGAGGCGATCACGGTGGCCGCGGTGGCCAACACGATCATCGGGATCCGGCCCCATTCCGGCACGCCGATATAGAACGGGTTGCGGATCGCGCTGGGATCTTCCAGGATCAGCGCGCCCTGGCCCAGGTAATTCAGCATCAGCGACGGCAGCACGAACCAGTACCACGCCAGGCGGATGGGCTTGGCGCCGAAGTGGCCCATGTCGGTGTAGATCGCTTCGCCGCCGGTTACCGCCAGCACCACGGCGCCGAGGATGAAGACCCCTTGCCAGCTGTTTTCGTAGAAGAATTTGCCCGCCCAGTAGGGGTTGATGGCTTTCAGCACTTCCGGCTCGTGGAGGATGTTGACCACACCCAGCACGGCCAGGGTGATGAACCAGACCGTGGTGATGGGCCCGAACACGCGCCCCACCTTGGCCGTGCCGTAGCGCTGGGTGGCGAACAGCGACACCAGCACCAGCACGGTGATCGGCACGATCAGGTTGTGCAGCTGCGGCGCGACGACCTCCAGGCCTTCCACCGCGGACAGCACCGAGATGGCGGGGGTGATCACCCCGTCACCGAAGAACATCGAGGCGCCCAGGACGCCCAGGATGCCGACCAGGTAGCCGGATTTGGACCCTTGTGGCAGGCTGCGCTGGGCCAGCGCCATCAGCGCCATGATTCCGCCTTCGCCTTCGTTGTCGGCGCGCATGATGATGGTGACGTACTTGATGGTCACCACGATGGTCAGCGCCCAGAACACCAGCGACAGCACGCCCAGCACGGTGTCGTGGTTGGCGGTCAGGCCGTAGTTCTCCGAGAACGCTTCCCTGATGGCGTAGAGCGGGCTGGTGCCGATGTCGCCGAAGACCACGCCGATGGCGCCCACCGTCAGCCCGGCCAGCCCGATCTTGCCGTGGCCGGTGCCGCCGGGATGGCCAGCGTTCGCTTGCGCGGATCGTTCAGCAGACATGGGGGCCTGGTTCAGTCGAGTGGGTGGAGTGGGCAGGACACGGGGAATGCCGGCGCCTCAGCGCAGCGCCGCCTGCAGCGCCTTGCGGATGATCATGGCCGCATCATCGCCGGGGGCCACGGCCTCGCGCGCCATGCGCACCGCTTCGGCCGGCCTGTAGCCCAGCTGCTGCAGGGCAATGGTGGCCTCGGACAGCGGATCGTTGGGCAGGCTGGGGGCCCCAAGCGGCGCGCTGCCCAGGCCCGACACCCGGTCGCGCAGCTCCACCACCATGCGCTCGGCGGTCTTCTTGCCGATGCCCGGGATGCGGGTCAGTGATGCCACGTCACCGGTCTGCACCTGACGCGCGAATTCATCCACCGCCACCCCGGACAGCACCGCCAGCGCGATCTTCGCGCCGATGCCGCTGACCTTCTGCACGTCGCGGAACAGTCTGCGCTCGCTTTCGCGCAGGAACCCGTACAGCGACACGCTGTCCTCGCGCTGCGCGTGATGGGTGAACAGGATGACCTCGCGACCCACGTCGGGTAAATCGTAGAACGTGCTCATGGGCGCTTCCAGCTCATAGCCCACGCCGCCCACGTCAATCACCAGCCACGGCGGCTGCTTGTAGGCCAATATCCCGCGCAGGCGGCCGATCATTTTTGTGCCCTTTGGGCGTGGGAATGGGGAATGGGGAATGGGGAATGGGGAAGCGGCATCGTGCACGCGGTATTGCCACGCACGAACGAACAGGTTTCACGGCTTTGCCGATTCCCTATTCCCGATTCCCGATTCCCACTAAAATTCACTTCCTTCCCCAGGCTTCGCGCACGTTTACGCCCAGTCTATTCGCTGTGGCGCGCACGTGCGCGTGGGTGATGGCCACCGCCAGGGCATCGGCGGCATCGGCCTGCAGCTTGCCGCTGAGGCTCAGCATCAGCGCGACCATGTGCTGGACCTGCGCCTTGTCCGCGCCGCCCTTGCCCACCACCGCCAGCTTTACTTCCTTGGCCGCGTACTCGTGCACCGGCAGGTCGCGCAGGACCACGGCGCAGATCGCCGCGCCGCGCGCGTGGCCCAGCTTCAACGCCGAATCGGGGTTGCGCGCCATGAACACCTGCTCGATGGCGACTTCATCGGGTTGGTAGGTTTCCATCACTTCGGCCAGGCCCAACAGCAGGCGCTTGAGGCGCTGGGCGAAATCGCCCTCGCCCAGCAGCAGCAGCGGCGCGTGGTAGACATGGGTGGTCTTGCCCGCCGCGTCGACATCAATGATGCCCACGCCGGTGCGCTGGGAACCGGGATCGATGCCGAGGATGCGCGTCACGGGGGGATTCTACGCCTGCGCGGCCTGGCCAAGGTCGGCGTTGGAATACACGGCCTGCACGTCGTCCAGGTCTTCCAGCATGTCCAGCAGCTTGACTACCTGCACGGCCACGTCACCGTCCACGGCGATGTCGTTCCCAGAGCGCAGGGTCACTTCCGCGTGGTCGGGCGCGACGCCCGCTGCCTGCATGGCTTCCTTCACCGCGAGGAAGGCATCGGGTGGCGTCAGCACGTCGATCGCACCCTCTTGCGCATACACCACCACGTCCTCGGCGCCGGCTTCGATGGCAGCCTCGGTGACCGCGTCCTCGTCGGCGCCCGCGTCGAAGCTCAGCACGCCCAGCTTGCGGAACATGAAGGCCACGGAGCCTTCCGCGCCCATGTTGCCGCCGCACTTGCCGAAAGCGTGCCGCACTTCGGCCACCGTGCGCACGCGATTGTCGGTCAGGCAGTCGACGATGATGGCCACGCCGCCGGGCGCGTAACCTTCGTAGCGGATTTCCTCGTACTCCACGCCTTCCAGTTCGCCGGTGGCCTTCCTGATCGCGCGCTCGATCACGTCCTTGGTCATGTTCGCGGCCAGGCCTTTGTCCACCGCCGTGCGCAGGCGCGGGTTGTTGGCTACGTCACCCCCGCCGGCACGCGCGGCCACGCCGATTTCACGGATGATCTTGGTGAAGATCTTGCCGCGCTTGGCGTCGGTGGCGTTCTTGCGGCCTTCGATCGAGGGACCACGACCCATGGGTTTTCCGGTAGCGTCAGGCTAAGCCGCGAATTATACCGGCGGTGCCGCGCCCTTGTAGGAGCGCCCCTTGGCCGCGATGCTCGCGTTAGACCTGACGCAAACGGCATCGCGGGGAGGGCCCGCTCCTACAAAGGTTCCGCGAATCGGCCCACGCGCAGGAAATTCACCGCCTGGCGCGCGGCTTCGGCCGAGAACACCAGCCCGCTGTGGCTGCAGGCGACCACGCAATGGTCGGTGAGTCCCGGCAGGCGGGTTTCCTGCACCGTCACGGTTCCGTCCGACGCGCCTTCGAAACGCGCGAAGTACCTGCCGATGCCATGGGCCACGTTGCCGGCCACCATGCCTACGTGCTGGCGGCCTTCCCAGCGCTCGAAACCCTGCTGCAGCAGGCCGCTGCTGCGGCCCAGCGCCGGCGCGGCCCAGGCGTGCCGCGCCAGGCCCCGCGCCGCGC
>JAJAZJ010000123.1 GCA_026785795.1 Pseudoxanthomonas sp. | reverse complement strand
GTGGAGCGCGAGGGCGCGTACACCGAACAGGAGCGCAGCACCTACGCCCAAGTCATCGAGGCCCTGTCGGAGTGGGCGGTGCAGGCGCCGCTGGGCGACCCCGGGCGCAGCACCCCGGCCATCGCCACGCTCACCGCCGCCGCGCGCAAGACCGGGCTTGCCAACGACGCGGCGTGGGCCGAAGCCGGCATGGCCGAAACGCTGCAGCGGCTGGGACCGTTTTTCGCTGCGGCCAAGTCGGTGCTGGCCGACTACGGACTGCCGCTGGACGACAGCTACGCCAGCCTGCGCACCGAACTGGTGGAGCAAACCGGCGATCGCGCCACGGTGCGCCTGCGCTACCCGCTGGGCAAGCGCCAGATCGACACCGTGATCGCACTTCAGCGTCGCGACGGCAAGTGGTACCGCCAGGACACCCTGCGCCGCGCGGAAGCAATCCTGGCGGACGCAGAATCCGTGGCCGATCCCGTAGAACTGTCGGCCGACGCCCCGGCCGACGAGGTGAACATCAAGCCAGCCATCGAGCCTGCGCGCTGATGGATTGCGCGGCGACGCCGCCGCGGCGGTCCCGGCGCGTGGCTGGGCCATAATGCCGCCGATGCCCGAACAGAACTCCCTGCCGTTTCCGGACCCGCCCGCCGGCACCCCGCCACCCGCGGCTGCGCCTTCCAGCCCCGCGCCGGACCCGCCGCCCGCGCCCACGCGGTCGCGCAAACGCCCGCTCTGGGCCAGGCTGCTGGGCAAAGTGGTCGATCCGTGGCTGACCCTCAGCATCGAACCCGAAGACCCGCGCCAGCTGACCGACGCCCGCCCGGTCTGCTACGTGCTGGAAGACTATGGTCTGTCCAACGCCCTGATCCTGGACCGCGCCTGCCGCGATGCGGGCATGCCCCCGCCGCTGGTGCCACTGGCCGGGGATCCGCTGGGCCGCAAGCGCGCCTACGTGGCGCTGTCGCGGCGCAACGCCAGCGCCCTGATACCCGAAGCCGGCAGCACCAAGACACATTCGGGTTCACTGGCGCGGCTGATGCAGGCACACCGCACGCGTCCGGAGCTGGACGTGCAGCTGGTGCCGGTATCGATCTTCGTCGGCCGCGCGCCGGACAAGGCCAGCGGCTGGTTCTCCGTGCTGTTCTCGGAAAACTGGACCATCGTTGGCCGCTTCCGCCGCCTGCTGGCCATCCTGCTCAACGGCCGCGACACCATTGTGCGCTTCGCCACGCCGGTGTCGATCCGCGACAGCATCGCCGAAGACCTGCCGCCCGAACGCACCGTGCGCAAGCTGTCGCGCGTGTTGCGCGTCCACTTCCACCGCATCCGCGAATCGGTGATCGGCCCCGACCTGTCCACCCGCCGCCTGCTGGTGGACAAGGTGCTGGCCTCCGACCCGGTGCGCGACGCCATCGCCACGCAGGCCAAGCGCGACAACATCAAGCCAGACGACGCGTGGAAAAAAGCCCACGGTTACGCCTGGGAAGTGGCTGCCGACTATTCCGCGCCGGTGGTGCGTTCGCTCAGCTTCCTGCTGTCCCAGGGATGGAACCGCATCTTCGCCGGCATGCTGGTCCACCACCTGGAAAAGTTCAAGGAGGCCGCGCCCGGACACGAAGTGGTCTACGTGCCCTGCCACCGCAGCCACATGGACTACCTGGTGCTGTCCTACCTGCTGTACGTACGCGGCATCGTGCCGCCGCACATTGCCGCCGGCATCAACCTCAACCTGCCGGTCATCGGAACCATCCTGCGCAAGTGCGGCGCGTTCTTCATGCGCCGCAGCTTCCGCGGCAACCCGCTGTATTCGGCAGTGTTCACCGAATACGTCGCGCAGCTGGTGTCCGGCGGCTATTCGCTGGAGTACTTCATCGAAGGCGGGCGCTCACGCACCGGGCGCCTGCTGCAGCCCAAGGGCGGCATGATCTCGATGACCGTTCGCGCGTTCCTGCGCCAGCCGAAGAAACCGGTGCTGTTCCAGCCGGTCTATATCGGCTACGAGAAACTGCTGGAGGGCAACAGCTACCTGGATGAACTGATCGGGCGGCCCAAGGAGAAGGAATCGATCTGGGCGCTGCTGTGGGGCATCCCCAAGGTGCTGCGCCAGAACTATGGCCAGGTGGTGGTGAATTTCGGCGAGGCCATCCCGCTCAACGACGTGCTGGCCAAACACGCCCCGGAGTGGGATGGGCAGCCGATGGGGGAGGAAGAAAAGCCCGCATGGTTGCCCCAAGCGGTGGATGCGCTGGCCCAGCAGATCCAGGTGCACATCAACGGCGCCGCCGACGTCAACCCGATCAACCTGCTGGCGCTGGCGCTGCTGTCCACGCCCAAGCATGCGATGGGCGAGTCGGACCTGATCTCCCAGATCGAGCTGAGCAAGACCCTGCTGTCCGAGCTTCCGTATTCCGACCGCGTCACCGTCACCCCGCACACGCCCGAACGCATCATCGCCCACGGCGAAGCGATCAACGTGCTGCAGCGCATCCAGCATCCGCTGGGCGACGTGCTGGACGTGGTCAACGAAGACACCGCGGTGCTGATGACCTACTACCGCAACAACGTGCTGCACCTGTTCACCGCGCCGGCGTGGATCGCCTGCTGCTTCCAGAGCAACCGGCGCATGCTGCGCCAGCGCGTGTTGAAACTGGGACGCTCGCTGTACCCGTTCCTGCAGGCGGAGCTGTTCCTGCCCTGGAGCGAGGACGAATTCGCCGAGCGTATCGACAAGACCATCGACCTGTTCGTGCGCGAAGGGCTGCTGGAACAGGCCAGCGACGAGGACGGCGGCATCCTGCAGCGGAACGCGGGACAGACCGACGAAGTGTTCCGCCTGCGTGCGATTGGCCATTCGCTGCAGCAGGCGTTCGAACGCTATTACATTGCCATCAGCGTGCTGGTGAAGAACGGCCCGGGCGTACTGAGCGCGGCCGAACTGGAAAGCCTGTGCCAGCTGGCCGCGCAGCGCCTGAGCCTGCTGTACGCGCCGGCGGCGCCGGAATTCTTCGACAAAACTTTGTTCCGTGGCTTCATCCAGAAGCTGCGCCAGCTGAAGCTGGTGTGGCCGGACGAGAACAGCAAGCTGGTGTTCGACGATCGCCTGGACGCCTGGGCCAGGGACGCCAAGGTCATCCTGGGCCGCGAACTGCGCCACACCATCGAGCGGGTCAGCCCGGAAGCGGTGAAGCCGGAAGTGGAGCTGCCGGTGGCGGAGTGAGTTGGGGGCGGGGATGGATTGCTCGGACGCTTCTGCAAACCTAGCGGCCTCAAAGTCCCGCCTGCGGCTCCAGGTCTATCGCGGACGGGCTTCCGCAGTAGCCATGTCGATGCCAGGGGCTGTAAACATCTCAACGCACCGGGGTCGAGTCCCGGTCATCAAGGGCCGAATCAAGCCGACCTGGGAAGCAGGTTCGGCCTGGATGCATCACGGGTGCCCTTTTGCCGTGCGGTATTCAAGAAGCTGGTTCTGGAACCAGGCCCTGCTGTCAACCGCTTCCTTGCCTGGACACCTGACCTTATATGGCTGGCCGGTCATGCTGCTCTCGGAAGCTGCGAGCGCAATGAATGTTTCCGCCGAGCCTGCCGCGTGCTTCTTGACCAGGTAGTCGTACTTGCGCTGCAGATGTTCAGAAGCTTTGAACGCATCGTACCAGGCGCCATTGCGGTTGAACTCGCAGCCTGAAGCCTCAAGCGCCGCGAAAAGTGAGGCGATCTCGCGCGCGGTCGTCGCGGAAGGCGCTTGCACAGAAGCGATGCCGGACAGGGCGAGCAGTGCCAGGGTGAGCAGAGGCTTGATCATGTCGTTGCAGAAGACTCCATCTGAGATACACAAGTTTCACCAGGATGTAACTGCTGCGCCGTCCCGCAACCCCTCCTGTAAGCACACTGCGCCAACGCCGCTTATGTATCGCTGGAAATCAGCGTGCTCAGAGCGGCTGGCAGTTGTTCAGATCCCCCTTCGCGCATGCGCTCTGCCGTCAACCCTATACCAATGCATTTCGGGCAGACTGGAATATGCAGTATCGAAGTTCCGCGAAGTTCTCTTGATCTTCACGGCAACACCAGCGAAACCCACCTCAGGCTCCTCTTTATCACTTAAAACTGCGTAAGTCGCGTGCAAAGTTTTGAAATCAAGAGAAGATCTTCAACCCGCGGCCTGAAGTAGTGGGAGTAAGGCGATGCCGGCGGATGAGACGGGGCAGGGCCTGAGTGTTCAGGCCCAGTTGTCTGGGGCCGGCCAAACCGATAGTCCAAACCGTCAGGGTCTATGCACATATACGCGATCTCATCGTGCAGGCTTGGGCAACTGTAAACCACCTCTTCGTCGCCAATGCACTGGGAGCCGCCAACTACGGCGCCAGCGTGCAAGGCAACGGTGACGGCGGCAAGAATACTCATCCCCGGAACTTGCGCCAGAGCATTTCAAGAAGGTAAACCCGGTCACGCCCGCTCAAGCTTCCTTGGCAGACGCATGGGACGCAGATAGCTCCCGGCACGACGATCCGCAGCCTAACCAGCAACGCGGCTCGTCCCCCCCCCACTCAACGGCCCACACACAGGGCCACACGCCCGAGCCCCACCCCGCC
>JAJAZJ010000122.1 GCA_026785795.1 Pseudoxanthomonas sp. | reverse complement strand
CTCACCGTTGAGTCGTCCGGCCGCGCGTCCGGATACGAACGCACCCAGGGTCATGCCGGCGATGGTGGGAATGAACAGCCAGGCGAACTGGCGCTCGTTCAACTGCAGCAGGTCGATTACGAACGCGGGCGCCGAGGCGATGTACAGGAACAGCCCCGCGAACGCGAACGAGGCCGCGGCCGCCAGCCGCTGGAAGCGCGGGTTGCGGAATATGTAGGTGTAGTCGCGCAGCATGCGCCTGGGGGCCAGCCGCAAGCGTGCCTCGCGCGGGTGGGTTTCCGGCAGCCACAGCGCCGTTGCCACCAGCAGCAAGACCGAGAACCCGGCCAGGAACCAGAAGATCACCGGCCACGCGCCCCAGCCCAGGATCCAGCCACCCACGATCGGCGCAATGGCCGGGGCGATGCCGAAGATCATCGACACCTGGCTCATCAGGCGCTGGGCATCGTCGCCCTGGTACAGGTCGCGGATCGCGGCGCGGCCGACGATCAGCCCGACGCCGGCCGACAGCCCCTGCAGCGCGCGAAACAGCAGCAGCGTGGTGAGATCCATCGACATTGCGCAGCCGACCGAGGCCACGGTAAACACCATCAGCCCGCCCAGGATCACCCGGCGCCGGCCAATCGCGTCGGACAGCGGGCCGTGCACCAGGCTCATCAGCGCATAGGCCAGCAGGTACACGCTGATGGTCTGCTGCATCGCCACCTTGTCGGCACCCAGCTGCGCGGCCATCTGCGGGAAAGCCGGGAAGATGGTGTCGATGGAAAACGGGCCGAACATGGCCAGCCCGCCCAGCAGCAGGGCGATGCGCCGATTGGAGACGGCTGGCTTCACGGACGCGCCGGGTCCGGCTTGGCGGCTGCTTGCTGCGGGGATGTGCCCGGCGGGGCGGGGCTGGCGTGCTGCGGCATGATGGGTCCCGTGGCTGTGCGGTTCATATTAAGCCAAGCCGTCCATCGCGCAGGCGTCGCGAGGTGCTAGACAATTGCCGCCCCTCGGCAGCTATAATTCGGGCACGCACCCGGTGGGAGAAGCGGAACAGCCCGAGAGGGCCAACCGCTGCCGAAGACGCAACGCCCGCAATCGCTCAGGCTCCCATACCACCGCGCGCGAACACTCTGGAGAGATCGGCTGCCTGCACAGGGTCCAGCCGGCGCCGAAGGGGCAAGAGGCACGACCCGGTCGGCGCCTCCAAACTCTCAGGCAAAAGGACAGAGGGGCGCCCCACGTGCGGCTTCGCGCGTGCCCTGCGGACGTCCCTGCCATGAACCAGCACTCCCCTGCTTCGCTGCGTGAACTCGAACACCATTCCGCTTTCGTCGAGCGCCACATCGGTCCCAATGACGCCGAGATCGCGCACATGCTGCAGGTCATAGGCCACGAATCGCTGGATGCGATGACCGACGCCATCGTGCCGGGCAAGATCAAGTCGTCCACGCCGCTGGCCCTGCCCGACGCCATCACCGAAGTGGAGGCGCTGGCCAAGATCCGCGCCATCGCCGACAAGAACCAGGTGTTCCGCAGCTTCATTGGCCAGGGCTATTACGGCACCCACACGCCCAACGTGATCCTGCGCAACATCCTGGAGAACCCGGCCTGGTACACCGCCTACACGCCCTACCAGGCGGAGATCTCGCAGGGGCGCATGGAAGCGCTGATCAACTTCCAGACCCTGGTCGCCGACCTGACCGGCATGGAAATCGCCAACGCCTCGCTGCTGGACGAAGCCACCGCCGCGGCCGAAGCGATGACCCTGGCCAAGCGTTCGTCCAAGTCGAAATCAAGCGTGTTCTTCGTGTCGAAGAACGTGCATCCGCAGACCCTGGAGGTGCTTCGCACCCGCGCCGAACCGATGGGCATCGAACTGCACGTCGGCGACGACAGCGAAGCGCTAACGCTCGACAGCTACGGAGTACTGCTGCAGTATCCGGACAGCTTCGGCCGCATCGGCGACCACGAGGCGCTTGCCGAAGCGGTGCATGCGCGCCACGGAATCGTCGCCGTGGCCACCGACCTGCTGGCCCTGACCCTGATCAAGTCCCCCGGCGAGTGGGGCGCGGACATCGTGGTCGGCAACAGCCAGCGCTTCGGCGTGCCGTTCGGATTCGGCGGCCCGCACGCCGCGTTCATGGCCTGCCGCGACGCCTACAAGCGCAGCATGCCCGGCCGTTTGATCGGCGTGTCCATCGACGCCGAGGGCAAGCCCGCCTACCGCCTCACCCTGCAGACCCGCGAGCAGCACATCCGCCGCGAGAAAGCGACCAGCAATATCTGCACCGCGCAGGTGCTGCTGGCGGTGATGGCCAGCATGTATGCGGTCTACCACGGCCCCGAAGGCCTGGTCCGAATCGCCCGCCGTACCCACCGCCTGGCCACCATCCTGGCCATCGCCCTGCGCGATGCGGGCGTGGATGTGGGCAGCGATTTCTTCGACACCCTGCACGTCAGCGGCGTGGATGCGGCGGCCTTGCACGCCAGGGCCCGGGCCGCGCGTATCAACCTGCGCGCCATCAATGCCGACAGCCTGGGCATCAGCCTGGACGAAACCAGCACGCGCGAGGATGTGGTTGCGCTCGCACGCTTGTTCGGTGTCCACATCAGCGACGACGGGCATGCAGACACGGGCGCAGCGGCAGGCGGCGCGCAGGGTGCGAGCATCGATTCACTCGACGCACAGGCTGTCGATGCCCTGCCCGCCTCGCTGCTACGCCAGAGCACCTTCCTGACCCACCCAATCTTCAACACCCACCACAGCGAGCACGAACTGCTGCGCTACATGCGCGCACTGGCCGACAAGGACCTGGCCATGGATCGCACCATGATCCCGCTGGGTTCCTGCACCATGAAGCTCAACGCCACGGCCGAGATGATTCCGGTGACCTGGCCTGAGTTCGGCAATATCCATCCGCTTGCTCCCGCTGCGCAGACCACCGGCTACCTGCAGCTGATCGAAGAGCTGGAAGCGATGCTGGTGGAATGCACCGGCTACGACGCAGTCAGCCTGCAGCCGAACTCCGGCGCGCAGGGCGAGTACGCCGGCCTGCTGGCGATCCGCGCCTGGCAGCGCTCGCGCGGCCAGGGACAGCGCGACATCTGCCTGATCCCCGAATCCGCGCACGGCACCAACCCGGCCAGCGCGCAGATGTGCGGCATGACCGTGGTGG
>JAJAZJ010000121.1 GCA_026785795.1 Pseudoxanthomonas sp. | reverse complement strand
CGGCTGCACCTTCCACGGCCTGGCCTTCAACGTCGGCATGGATCTGGCCCCGTTCCACCGCATCAATCCCTGCGGCTACCAGGGGCTGCAGGTCACCTCGCTGCAGGACCTGGGCGGGCCGTCCTCGCTCGACGCCGTCAAGCCGGCCCTGCTGGCCCACCTGGCCGCGCAGTTCGGCCTGGCGCTGCATGCCGAGGCCACGCTGCCCGACCTGTCGCTGGCGGCTTGATTGCGCCCGCAGGCGCTAGAATAGGGCCCATGACCGACTCCCCCGCGCGCCGCATTCCCCTGCAGGTCCTGGCCGCGGCCCCGGCGCCGCTGGAGACGGGCGTCAAGCAGATCGGCGGCGACAAGATTTCGCGCTCGCCGGTGCAGTTCAAGGAAGCGCCGGTGCTGCGCAAGCCTGCGTGGATCCGGGTGCGCATTCCCAGCGACAATTCGGTGGCGCGGCTGAAGGCCAAGCTGCGCCAGAACCGCCTGGTCACCGTGTGCGAGGAAGCCAGCTGCCCCAACATCCACGAATGCTTCAGCCACGGCACCGCCACCTTCATGATCCTGGGCGAGGTCTGCACGCGCCGCTGCTCGTTCTGCGACGTGGCCCATGGCCGGCCGAAGCCGCCCGATGCCAGCGAACCGCTCAGCCTGGCCACCACCGTGGCCGACATGGGCCTGAAGTACGTGGTGGTGACCAGCGTGGACCGTGACGACCTGCGTGACGGTGGCGCCCAGCACTTCGTCGACTGCATCGCCGCCATCCGCCAGCATTCACCCGGCACGCGCATCGAAATCCTGACCCCGGATTTCCGCGGCAAGGGCCGCATGGACCGCGCGCTGGACATCCTGGCGGCCAATCCGCCGGACGTGTTCAACCACAACATCGAAACCGTGCCGGACCTGTACTCGAACGTGCGCCCCGGCGCGGACTACCCGTGGTCGCTGACCCTGCTGCAGAAATTCAAGCAGCAGCACCCGTCGCTGCCCACCAAGTCCGGGATCATGCTGGGCCTGGGCGAGACCATGCAGCAGGTCCAGGCCACCCTGCGCGACCTGCGCGCGCACGACGTGGAAATGGTGACCATTGGCCAGTACCTGCAGCCTACCGCCCACCATCACCCGGTGATGCGCTACTGGACCCCGGATGAATTCGTCGAGCTGGAACAGTTTGGCAATGTGCTTGGCTTCAGCCACGTGGCCTCCGGGCCGCTGGTGCGTTCGTCCTACCATGCCGACCTGCAGGCCAAGCACGCCGGCGTGATGGGCTGAACGCAACCCCGGGCTGACCAGCGCAGGCAACGCACTGTTCACATTTGCACGTCGCGTGGCGTTTACGCTGGTTGAGCAAGGTCGGCGTTGGCTGCAACTTTCTGCGCGGTTGGCTCGTCCTGTTCCATGTGTCTTGCCCCAATGCCCCCCACGGCCCGAGTAACCGATGAAACTGAAAACCCCCGCGATCGTCCTCTTGACCCTTGCCCTGGTCGCCCCGCTGGCCCTGCTGGCCCGCGCCGACAGCCAGGTGGTCGCCGCGCCGACGGCCGATCAGGCCACCACCGCCAAGCTGGTCTACGGCCTGCTTTCCGACAGCCGCTACGCCTACCGCCCGCGGGCGCTGGACGATGCGCTTTCGCAGGACGTGTTCAAGCGCTACCTGGAGGCCCTGGACGGCGGCAAGCAGTACTTCACCCAGGCCGACATCCAGAAGTTCAGTGCGTACAGGACCCAGCTGGATGACGCCATCCGCAGCGGCGACGTGACTCCGGCCTACGACATCTTCGCCGTGTACAGGCAGCGCGTTGGCGAGCGCGTGACCTATGCGCGCGCACTGCTGAAGCAGGACTTCGATTTCACCGGCGACCAGCGCTGGGAGTACGACCGCGAGAAGGCACCGTGGGCCGCCAACAGCCAGGAGCTGGATGCGGTGTGGAAGAAGTCGATCATGAATGACTGGCTGCGGCTGAAGCTGGCCGGCAAGAAGCCGGACGAGATCCGCAGCACCCTGGACAAGCGCTACGCCACCTACCAGCGCAGCGTCAACGAACTCAAGGGTGAAGACATTTTCCAGACCTTCCTCAACTCCTACTCCGGCGCGATCGACCCGCACACCGACTACTTCACGCCCAAGACCGCGCAGAACTTCAACCAGTCCATGTCGCTGTCGCTGGAAGGCATCGGCGCACAGCTGCAGCGCCAGGACGACATGGTGGTGATCCGCGAGGTCATCGCCGGCGGCCCGGCCGACCTGGACGGCACGCTCAAGGCCGGCGACCGCATCGTCGGCGTTGGCCAGGGCAAGTCCGGCCCGATGACCGACGTGATTGGCTGGCGCATCGACGACGTGGTGGCGCAGATCCGCGGCAAGAAGGACACCCAGGTGCGGCTGGAATACATCCCCGCCGAAAGCGGCGTGGACGGCAAGCACGCCAAGGTCACCATCACCCGCCAGAAGATCAAGCTGGAAGAGCAGGCGGCCAAGGGCGAGACCATCACCATCCCGGCGGCCAACGGCCAGCCGGCGCGCCGCATCGGCGTGGTCAAGCTGCCGGCGTTCTATCAGGATTTCGAAGGTCGTCGCCGCAACCCCAACGACTACACCTCGGCCACGCGCGACATCGCCAAGCTGCTGGCCGGGTTCAAGGCCAGCGGCGTGGACGGCGTGGTCCTGGACCTGCGCAACAACGGCGGCGGTTCGCTGGACGAAGCGGTGGAATTGACCGGCCTGTTCATCGACAAAGGCCCGGTGGTGCAGGTGCGCGAGTCCGGCGGCCGGGTCACGGTGAATGCCGACCGCAAGCCGGGCGTGGCCTGGGATGGTCCGCTGGCGGTGCTGACCAACCGCGGCTCGGCGTCCGCGTCGGAAATCTTTGCCGGCGCCATCCAGGATTACGGACGTGGCCTGGTGATCGGTGAAACCACCTTCGGCAAGGGCACCGTGCAGAACCTGGTCGACCTGGACCGCTGGCCGGCCAACGAAGAAGCGCGTTTCGGCCAGGTCAAGCTGACCATCGCCCAGTTCTTCCGCGTTGCTGGCGGCAGCACCCAGCACAAGGGCGTGGTGCCCGACATCGCCTTCCCGGTCAGCGTGGATGGAACCGAGTTCGGCGAGAGCACCTACGACAACGCGCTGCCGTGGACCCGGATCGCTGCAGTACCGCATATCCAGTACGGCAATTTCGCCCCGCTGCTGCCGCGCCTTGAGGCGCTGCACGCCGCCCGCGTGGCCACCGACAAGGAGTTCCAGTGGTGGACCGAAGACGTGAACCAGTTCCGCGCCGAGAACGCCAAGAAATATGTGTCGCTGAACGAAGCGGAGCGCCGCGCCGAACGTGAAACGCAGGAAGCGCAGCGCAAGCAGCGCCAGGCCGAACGCGCGGCCCTGGGCCTGGCACTGGATCCGCTGGCGGAAGATGCGGCCGACGACGGGCTGGGCGCCAACGAGCGCGACATCATCAAGGATGCGGCGCGCGAGAAGCTGGCCGACCAGCGCCCGGATCCGCTGCTGCGTGAATCCGCGGCGATCCTGTCTGATGCCATTGACGTGCTCGGCCGGGACCTCACGCTGTCGGCGCAGGTGCTGCCGGAATCGAGCCAGCCGGGCAGCTGGGCCGACTGAGCGTCGCCCTGCCATCGCCCCGGCCGTGAGCGCGGCCATCGGCGCAAGAATCGGATAGCGGGCGCCTGGTGCGCCCGCTACGCTGTGGGGCATGGCAATCATCGACAACCAGCTGGAACACGCACGCGCCCTGCTTGATGCGGGCGAGCCCACGCTGCAGGCCCTGGCGTCGGCGGTGGGCGTGAGCGCCTCGCACCTGCAGCGCAGCTTCCGTTCACGCTACGGGCTGAGCCCGGCCGAATACCTTGCGCAAAAAAAACTGGGCGCACTGAAGGCAGGGCTGCGCGCGGGCAGCGAAGTCAGCGCCGCACTCTACGATGCAGGCTATGGTTCACCCTCGCGCGTGTACGAGGCCGGTGCAGCCAGGCTGGGCATGACCCCGGCCAGCTACCGCGCCGGCGGCGCCGGCATGGCCATTCGCTGGACCCTGGTCGATACGCCGCTGGGACAGGCCGTTGTCGCGGCCACCGCGCGTGGCATCTGCGCGGTGGAGCTGGGCGAAGATGCCGTTGCCCTGGAACAGGGGCTGCGCCGGGAGTTCCCGCGCGCCGCGCTGGAGCGCGTGGATGCGGGCAACGACGAGTTCCTGGCGCCTCGCCTGCAGGCCGTCGCCCGCTGCCTGGGCGGTGAATCCGGAGCAGTGGCGCTGGACCTGCTGGGTACCGCGTTCCAGGCCCGCGTGTGGCAGGCGCTGATGAAAATTCCCTGCGGACACACCCGCAGCTACGCCGAACTGGCCCAGTCTCTGGGCTCACCCAAGGCGGCGCGCGCGGTGGCCCGCGCCTGCGCCAGCAACCGCGTTGCCGTGGTGGTGCCCTGCCCCCGCGTCATCCGCGGCGACGGTTCGCTGGGCGGCTATCGCTGGGGCCTGCCCCTGAAGCAGGCGCTGCTGTCGCGCGAGCAGGCCTAGCGCCGCCAGCGCGCCGCGCATACAGCGTGGATTTCCGCTGCCGCGCCGCCCGTGCCGCGCCGCCCATGCCGCGCAGTCGCGCGCGGCACTGCCCTAGAATACGCACCTGCTCCCGCTGCCTCCCTCCCATGCACCTTTCTGATTCCAGCGCGGCCACGCCGGCACGCGGCGGCCTGGCCGTCGCCGTTGCGCTGGCCATCGTGTACGTGGTCTGGGGCTCGACCTACCTGGGCATCCATTTCGCGCTGCAGGGCGGCTTCCCGCCGCTGCTGATGGCGGGCGGGCGCTTCCTGCTGGCCGGCGTGCTGATGTATGCGGTGCTGCGCTGGCGCGGAGTGCCCGCACCCAGCCGCTCGCAGTGGAAGGACCTGGCGTTTCTTGGCCTGCTGCTGATGGCGATCGGTAACGGCATGGTCAGCATTGCCGAGCAGTGGGTGTCCTCGGGCCTGGCGGCGGTGGCGGTGGCAGCCACGCCGATGTGGATGGGCGTATTCGCGGCGCTGCGCGGCCACCATCCCAACCGCCTGGAATGGCTGGGCATGGGCATCGGATTCATCGGCGTGCTGTGGCTTAACGCGGGCAGCAGCCTCAGCGCCCAGCCCAAGGGCGTGGTGGCGCTGCTGCTTGCGTCGCTGGCCTGGTCCTACGGTTCGATCTGGAGCCGCGAACGCAGGCTGCCTTCGCCGTTCATGAGCGCGGCCGGGCAGATGCTCTGCGGTGGCGTGATCATGCTGGTGGCGGGGTTCGCGTTCGGCGAACACTTCACCGCCATGCCCAGCACCAAGGCGATCCTGTCGGTGCTGTACCTGCTGGTGTTCGGCTCGCTGATCGGCTTCACCGCCTATGTGTGGCTGCTGCACCACGTGCGCCCGGCGCTGGCCAGCAGCTATGCCTACGTCAATCCGGTCATCGCAGTGGGGCTGGGCGCGTGGCTGGCGGGGGAACGCTTCAGCGCACACGACCTCGGCGCCATGGTGGTGATCCTGTCCGGCGTAGTGGCCATCACCCTGGCCAAGGCGCGTGCGCGCCAGCCGGAGCTGGAAAAAACAACATGACCCCAGCGGCTATCGACCGGCGCGGGCTGTGGGCCGCGGCCGGCGCGTTCGTTATCTGGGGCCTGATGCCGCTGTACTGGCACCTGCTCAAGTCGGTGCCTGCGCTGCAGATCGTGATGCATCGCATTGTCTGGAGCACGCTGCTGGTGGTGGGCGGCCTGTGCCTGACCCAGGGCCTGCAGTGGCTGCGCATTGCCATGGCGCAGCCGCGGGTGGCATGGATGCTGGCCATCAGCGGCGTGCTGATCGCCTTCAACTGGGGCCTGTACATCTGGGCGGTCAATGCGGGCCACGTGGTCGAAACCAGCCTGGGCTACTTCATCAATCCGCTGCTCAACGTGCTGCTGGGCGTGCTGCTGTTGCGCGAACGGCTGCGCCCGGCGCAGTGGGTGTCCGTGGCCGTGGCCGCCATGGGCGTGCTGTGGCTGACCTTCAACTACGGCAGCTTTCCGTGGATTGCGCTGTCGCTGGCCGCCTCGTTCGGTTTTTACGGTTTCATCCGCAAGCTGGCGGTGGTGGACTCCGTCCCCGGGCTGGCGATCGAAAGCCTGTACCTGTTCCTGCCGGCAGTGGTTGCCCTGCTGTGGCTGGGTTCGCAGGGCAGCGGCGGCTTCGTCAATCACTGGGGATGGCAGGTGAACGCACTGCTGGTGTTCGGCGGGGCCTTGACCGCGCTGCCGCTGATCGGATTTTCCTATGCCGTGCGCCGCGTGCCGTACTCGGTGATCGGCTTCATGCAGTACATCGCGCCCACCCTGCAGCTGCTGATCGGGGTGCTGGTGTTCAAGGAAGTGTTCGATCGCGACCGCGCCATCGGCTTCATCTTCATCTGGATCGGCCTGGCCATTTTCGCCGTGGACGGCCTGCTGCGCTCACGCAGCAAGCCTGAGACACCGACGCCGGCCTAGTGGCGCGGCGCGGGTGGAGGTCCGCCCCTATGAATCAGGTTGCGCGCAGCGCCGCGG
>JAJAZJ010000120.1 GCA_026785795.1 Pseudoxanthomonas sp. | reverse complement strand
CGGACACGGTGCGCGACCCGATGTTCTTCGGTTTTGCTGCTCGTAATTCGTACAAGCGCGGCCGCAGCGGGCCGGTAAGCTGGGTGCTGCAGGCTTCTGCGGCCTGGTCGGTTGATCAACTTGAAGACGGGCCCGATCAGGTGCTGGATGCGCTGTTGCGCGCCTTCGGCGACCGCGCGGGAATCACGCTGCCGCCGCCACTCGTGGCCACAGCTCATCGCTGGCGCTACGCGCGCAGCGGCAGCGAGGGCAGTGGCGCGCTCTGGAACCCAAGCCTGGGCGTGGGTGCCTGCGGCGACTGGCTGCTGGGCCCACGGGTGGACTGTGCGTGGCTGTCGGGCACGCGGCTGGCTGCTGCGGTGCTGGCCTGAGCGACGAAAACACGGGTCAGCGTGCCGTAGGCCGGGTAAGCCCCGTAGGGTGGGCTTAAGCCCACCGCGCTTCGACCCGCGTCCATCGGCACGGACGCATGGCAACGGTGGGCCAGGGCCCACCCTACGTAGCATGGCAATGGTGGGCCAAGGCCCACCAAATGTTTCAACGAACGGCGCTGCGCTTGTTCGCGGGCAGCGCTGCTCTGATCTCTTTATTGAGGAGTTCGGCCAAGACGGAGAATCCGTCTTCGGTCGGGTGGATCTCGTCGTGCCAGAACGAGGACTGTTCGGCTTTCTTCACGGAACTGAAATCGGCATAGGAGAATTTCCTGTATCGCTGCTTCACCTTGGCAAGCACGCCTGCGAAACCTTGCTGTAGCAGAAGATCGGCAAAGGGCTTGGCTTCAGCCTTGCTTTTCAGGACTGCTTTCATCGGCCGCCATAGCCACGGACCCACGTTGCCGACCAGCGGGCGCGCCAAGCCCAGGTTCATGATGTCGGTCCTGCCTTTCTCTCCAATCTTCAGCAGCGGCGCATAGCTGTGGCCGATAACCGGGATATGCGGGGCCAGGTCGGTCATGGAGTCCATCAGGGTGCAGTAGGCCTCCAATATGCCGTCCAGAATTCCTGCGTTGACGACTTTCCCATAGGCGTCGGCTGCCGATAATCCTGACTTTCCCCTGAGCGCCCTGGCCAGGCGCTTGTCCAGCGCATCGTTGCCGCCGATGCTGATACACAGCAGATCGAATTCCCGCGAAGCCAGTCGTTCGGCATAGTTGCGGGTCAGGCTGCGCGTGCACATGTCCGCCGCCAGATAGCCTGGCTTGCCCAAGCGGATGGATACGCCGTCGATGCGCGCGAAGCTGTGCCAATTGAGATTGCGGTACAGGGGGGTCGTGAACCAGGAGTCACCCCAGTACGCGATGGCGGGCCGGTTCTTCAGATAGTCACGCCAGACTTTCCGCTTGGCGCTGCTCGGGCTGCCGGTCGCATCGCGTATTCCGTCCCAATCGCGGTAGATCCGCTCAAGCGCCATGTTGTTCCCCTGCTAGGTGCTGCATGTTGGATCAACGTCACCCCAATGGGAAAGCGGTCAGGTTGCATGATCTCCCACTTCCCCGGACAGTTTGATTAAACACCATTGCCATCCTCTTTGACCGGGCCGGAGTCACGTACGGTGGGCTGAAGCCCACCGCGCTTCGATCGTTGCCATTGCGGCCTGATGCATGGCAATGGTGGGCCAGGGCCCACCCTACGTTAGACGGCCGCGTCGGCCCCGATCGAGCCGGATGGACCGGCGACCGGAAGCGGCGGTGGCCCCGACGTCCGGGTGAACGTGGACCGTACCCGTCGCGACCTCATGAAATACGGAACCCAGATGAGCGCCAGGACCGCCGCGCTCGCCAGCCGGCCCCAGTCCCGTGGACCGATCTCCGCAGCAGCGTCTGGGATCAGGTGCAGCAGCGCCAGATGGATCGCCACATAGGCCAGTGAAGCCGCAAGCAGGCAGATAAAGAGCCTGGGTGCGCCGCGTCGACGCTGGAAGTACATCACCAGCAGCAGGATGGAGAACACCAGCAAGCCCAATTTTGCGGCCAGCTCGAACAGCAGCACCGGAATCCACAGCGGGTGGTAAGCCTCGCCGCCGGGCAGGCTGAGCGCACTCCAGCCGGGCAGCGTGTACGCGTCGAGGTTTGTCACCAGGTCTGCCATCAGCAGCAGCGGCGCCACCACGGCGCCGAGTGCCGGCAGCAGCAGCCAGCCTCTTAGTCCCGCCAGCGCGGGCTCGATGGGTCCGCTCGGCGGCGGCGGGTCGGTGCGGAACGCGTACAGCGCAGCCGCGGTGAACACGACCAGCAGCAGGAGTGACAGCAGCGCCACCGTCCAGTTGACGCCAGCGGCGTGGCCGCGTTCCGCGTCCGCAGGCCAAATGAGCTTGAATCCAAGCTCCTCCCTGGCCTGCTGCAGGTTGCGCAGGTACCCCGCCATCGCCTTGGCCGGAACGTGATCGGCCAGGCTGCGGTAGCGATCCACCACCACCACGCGGCGCCCCTGCGAATAGCTGCGCACGCTTTGGTCGAAGCGGAAGCCCGGATCGCTCACGCTGGTCTGGCTGTCCTCGATCGACCAGGCGTCACGCAGCAGGATCTCGGTGATGTGAGTGAAGTCCACCGGGTGCTCCAGCGCCATCGGCGCACGCCGGATCGGCGTCTTGGAAACATCCAACTGGCTGCGCATGTCGGCCGCATCTGCCACCGCCGTGCGCACCCCGGTCTTCGCGTCCTTCGCCCAGAAAATGGCAATGTCATAGCGCTCGATGGTGACCAGGCGATTGGCGTCTCGGTCGTCCTCCACCTCCAGCGGACCGGCGCTGACGATGCCCGGATAGTCGGAGGCGTAGAAGTTGAGGTAGCCCTTCTGGATGCTCTCGTGCGGCTCGCGCGCCAGCAGGCCGCGCATGTACTCGGCGGCACCGGATTCATTGGTGGTGCGTACGGTCATGCGCGCAGGACGATCCATGCCGCCGCGGGTGTCGAACTGCGTGTGCACTTCGCGCTTGCTTGACGGCTGGCCAGGCAAACGCATGGGCACCAGCGCGCGGACGCCTCGGGCCAGCACCAGCGCCTGCCCGAAATCGGGCTGGTACACGCTGCCCAAACTGCCGAACTGGGTATCGCGGGTCGGATCCAGCCAGTAGTCGCGCCCGGCCAGGCGCACTTTCACCAGCACGTGGTCGAAGGCGCCGGGCGTGGGCAGTTGATCGAGCAGGCCGCGCCCCACTTCGGTATGCACCAGCGCCGCCTGGGCCGGGATGTCCAGCCGGTGCAGCATGGACAGCATCAGCAGGGTCTTGTCCTTGCAGTCGCCAAAGCGGCGCTCCAGAACGCGCTGCGGCGGCGTGGGCCGGTGCGAGCCGACACCCACCACCACGCTCAAATAGCGTATCTGCGACTGCACGAAGCGCAGCACCGCCGCCGTACGCTCGGCATTGGACGCATAGGTGCGCTCGATCCGCGCCAGCTCGGCATCGGCCTCGTCGCCCAGCTGGTCCTGCGGCAGGTACATGGGCACGGCCCAATCCACCACGCTACCCCAGTGCGGGTACTGGCTCCACTGCACGCTGGGGAAATCGTCGAACCAGCCCGGCGTGCCGCCCTCGGCGGCCCTCGGCGCCACGTTTGCCTGCCGCCACACCAACTCGTCGTAGTCGCCCTGCGAGCTGCGGCTGGGCGCGGGCGCACCGTTGCGATTGGAGACCTGCAGCGCGGTGCCGCGCGGCACCAGCAGGCGGGTGTGGTCGTCGTGAACCGGAACGTCCCACTGCAAGGTCACGCCGCCGAAAATGGCGCCGCCGAACGCCGGGTTCGCGCCCTGCACGCTGTAGGCGTAGTCCACCACGTCGCCAACGCGCACGTCGTCCAGAAACAGGGTGGCGGTCTTGCGCCCATCGTAGATCCGATACTCCAGCTCTTCCTCGCGCTGGATCACCTTCACCGGGGTGTTTGCCAGCCGGGCCTGGTGTTGGCCATCGCGGATCACGTCCACCCAGTGCAGGGTCAGCGTCTGGTACGAGGGGTCGAAGCCGATCTCGACATGGGCCGCCGATACCAGGCCGCCACTGTCGGTGACCTTCGTGACCAGGCGGGCGAAGCTCACCGGCCGCGGACCGGCGCGGTCCTGCGTGTCCGTGAGCAGGTAGTAGACACCGCCGCTGATCTGCGCCGTGGGCACCGGGGCATCCAGTTCAGGTGCGATGTCCAGCACCCAGTCGGGCTTGGGACCGACGCGGAACTCCGCCGCCTGCGCCGGAAGCGCCGCGGTCAAGGCCCAGGCGGCCGCCAGCGCGACTGCCAGCGCCATCCCGCGCGGCAGGCCGTTGCTGGCGAAGGCAGGCTTCACTTGGAGAGATGTCTTTGGGAGCGGCACGGTCGGGCCAGAAGGAAGGACGGGAAAAAGTGTAGGCACCAATGTGTCTCACTCGGTGAGAGCGTAGCGTGGAAAAAAGGGGCCAGAGGAAACATTGGTTTGAATCGGACGTTCCCGGTGGTCCCTTCGTTGCCGCGTGTTGGGTCAACGCTTCGAGCCGTGCACGCGTCGACGTGACCCTGGCCGACCGCTGGACGTGGCTACCTACTGGGCGCGCGGCAGCGCGCGCCTCGCTTATCGGTACGGCCCCGGGCCGCTCCAGACCCGTTCGCCCTGCCGGTAGACCTGCTGCATGTCGATGACCTCGCGCGCATCGCCGATGGTGGCCAGTTCCGG
>JAJAZJ010000119.1 GCA_026785795.1 Pseudoxanthomonas sp. | reverse complement strand
GCGTGCGTGCGCAGGTCGGACAGGCGCGTGATGCCCAGCGTCTGCGCGCGCTCTTCGCGCATGCCCAGCGCATAGGTGTTGTTGAAACCGAGCGGTGCAGTCATCGCCAGACCGCGTTCTGCCAGCGCCTTTTCCAGCGCGGCCCGATCGGCCCCCGGCATCTGCAGCAGCTCCTGGGCCAGGGTGCCGGTGTATTCGGCATAGGCATCAATGGAGCCATCTTCCAGCGCCCGCCACAGGATGCGGGTACCGCCTAACTGGCGCTTGTGCTCCACGGTTACGCCGACCTGCCGGCCAAGCCCGGCCCCGATCTCACCCAGGATCACCGCCTCGGTGAAATTCTTGGAACCGATCACCACCGCGGTGGATTTCTCCTGCGCGAATACCGAGCCCGCGCGCAGCGCGAACGCCAACAGCAGCATGCCCGCAGCGCGCGTCATGGGCTCGCTTCCACGGTGCGCTGCGCGGTCATGAACGCGCGTACGAACGGATCATCCGGCGCATCCAGCAGTTCGCGTGCGCTGCCCTGCTGCAGCACGCGGCCGCCACGGAGCAGCACCAGCGTGTTGCTCAGGTAGGCGGCTTCGGCCACGTCGTGGGTCACCAGCACCACGGTCTTGCCGAGCCGCGCGAACAGTTCGCGCATCTGCGTCTGCAGCTCGTTGCGCACGATCGGGTCCAGCGCGCCCAGCGGTTCGTCCAGCAGCAGCACCGCCGGATCCAGCATCAGCGCGCGGATCAGGCCAACCCGCTGGCGCTGGCCGCCGGAGAGTTCGGCCGGATAGCGCGACAGCGCTTCAAACGGCAGCTGGCACAGCGCGGCCAGCTCGCGCAGGCGCGTATCAATGCGCACCGCATCCCAACCCAGCGTGCGCGCCAGCAGCGCCGCGTTGCCGGCACCGGTCAGGTGCGGGAACAGCCCACCCTCCTGGATCACGTAGCCGATGCGTCGGCGCTGTTCCAGCAGCGTTTCGCGACGCAGCGGCGTGCCGTCGAAACGAACTTCGCCGTGGTCCGGCCATTCCAGCCCGACCAGCATCCGCAGCACACTGGACTTGCCCGCAGCGCTGGGACCGATCAGCGCGGTGGTGCGCCCGGACGCCAGGGTCAGGTCGATGCGATCCAGCGCGATCGTGCTGCCGTAGTGTTTGCTGACCTGGTGCAGTTCGAACATGGGTCGAGCATAGCCGAGCGGCATCGGCTGCGGACGGGAAGCAGTCGGCTTGTGAGGTCTTTAAGCGCTGCGGCTAGGCAGCGCGAGCGATCCCTGCCGCGACCATCTGCACTGCGACGGCTTCGGCCGCGCGGATGCCGTCGACCCCCGCCGACAGGATGCCGCCGGCGTAGCCTGCGCCCTCGCCGGCCGGGAACAAACCCCGCGTATTGAGGCTCTGCCCGTCCACGCCGCGGGTCATGCGCAGCGGGGACGAGGTGCGCGTCTCCACGCCGGTGAGCAGCGCGTCGTCCATGTCGAAGCCCTTGATCTGCCGGCCGAACGCCGGCAGCGCTTCGCGGATCGCGTCGATCGCGTAGCGCGGCAGGGCGGTGGACAGGTCACACAGCTTCACTCCCGGCGTGTACGAGGGCAGTACGGAGCCAAATCCGGCGGAGGCCTGATGGCGCAGGAAATCACCGACCCGTTGCCCAGGGGCCTCGTAGGTTTCGCCGCCCAGCCGGTACGCCTGCTCTTCCCAGTGCCTTTGCAGCGCGATGCCGGCGAGCGGACTGCCGCTGGGGTCGAACTCGGTGTAGTCCTCAGGGGTGATGCCAACCACGATGGCGGCGTTGGCGTTGCGCTCGTTGCGCGAGTACTGGCTCATGCCGTTGGTGACCACGCGCCCGGGTTCGCTGGCGGCGGCGACCACGGTGCCGCCCGGGCACATGCAGAAGCTGTACACCGAGCGCCCGTTGCGGCAGTGGTGCACGAGTTTGTAGTCAGCCGCGCCGAGCAGCGGGTGGCCAGCCTGCGGTCCGAAGCGCGCGCGGTCGATCAGCGACTGCGGGTGTTCGATGCGGAAGCCGATGGAGAAGGGTTTGGCCTCCATGTACACGCCGCGCGCGTGCAGCATGAAGAAGGTATCGCGCGCGCTGTGGCCCAGCGCCATGACCACGTGGTCGGCGCGCAGTTCACTGCCGTCGGCCAGCGTCACTCCGCGCACGTGGCGCGCGCCGCCCGCGTCGGTTTCCACCAGCAGATCATCGACCCGATGCGAGAAGCGGATCTCGCCGCCCAGCGCTTCGATATCGGCGCGCATGCGCTCGACCATCGACACCAGCCGGAAGGTGCCGATGTGCGGCTTGCTGACGTAGAGGATTTCCTCCGGCGCGCCGGCCTTGACGAACTCGGTCAGCACCTTGCGCCCATAGTGGCGCTTGTCGCTGATCTGGCTGTACAGCTTGCCGTCGGAGAAAGTGCCCGCGCCGCCCTCGCCGTACTGCACGTTGGATTCGGGATTGAGGATCTTCTTGCGCCACAGGCCAAAGGTGTCCACGGTGCGCTCGCGCACGTTCTTGCCGCGCTCCAGGATGATCGGGCGCAGGCCCATCTGCGCCAGGATCAATCCGGCAAACAGGCCGCACGGCCCCATGCCGACGACAAGCGGACGCAGTGCCTGCTGCGGGGATGCGGTGGCGACCGGCCTGTAGCTGGTGTCCGGCGTGGGGCCGACCTTGCCATCCACCGCCTCGTCGTCTACCTCCAGCCGCATCAGGATGTCGGCTTCGCGCGTGGTGTCCACGTCCACCGCATAGATCAGGGTGATCGCGCCGCGCTTGCGCGCGTCGTAGCTGCGCTTGGCCACGCTGAAGCCGGTCAACTCGTCGTCGGCGATACCCAGCCGCTCGATGATGGCGGCGCGCAGGGCGTCGCTGTCATGGTCCAGCGGCAGCTTGAGGTCGGTAAGTCGGAGCATGCGGGGTCCTGCGCGGGCCATCATTCTAATGCGCGGGCGCCGGATGACGCGGCGCTACCCGCCGATGCGCATGCTGCCGGTGTCCAGATAGCGCTGGTGCCAGGACAGCGCCTCGCCCAGCAGGTGCGGGGTGTGCTTGCCGTAGCTGTCGCGGCAGGCGCGGTCGAAGTAGTCGTGGAGCAGCGGGCGGAAATCGGGGTGCGCGCAGTTGTCTATGACCACGCGTGCGCGCTGCTTGGGCGAGAGCCCGCGCAGGTCGGCCAGGCCCTGCTCGGTCACCAGCACCATGGTGTCGTGCTCGGTGTGGTCCACGTGGCTGGCCATCGGCACGATCGCCGAGACCTGCCCACCCTTGGCGGTGCTGGGCGCCATGAACACCGACAGGTAGGCATTGCGGGCGAAGTCGCCGCTGCCGCCGATGCCGTTCATGATCGCGCTGCCGGCGATGTGGGTGGAGTTGACGTTGCCGTACAGGTCGGCCTCGATCATGCCGTTGAGCGCGATGCAGCCCAGCCGGCGGATCAGTTCGGGATGGTTGGAGATTTCCTGCGGGCGCAGCACGATGCGTTCGCGGTAGAAGTCAATGTCGCATGCGAAGGCCTCCAGCCCGGCCGGGCTGAGCGAGAACGCGGTGGCAGAGGCCGTATCCAGTACCCCCTGGCGGATCAGGCCCAGCATGCCGTCCTGGATGACCTCGGTGTATGCAGTAAGGCCGCGATAGCCGCCCTGTGCCAGCCCGGCCAGCACCGCATTGGCGAAGTTGCCCACGCCCGACTGCAGCGGCAGCAATTGCGCGGTGAGCCTGCCGCGCCTGACTTCATGGTCCAGGAACTCGAGCAGGTGCCCGGCGATGGCTTTGGAGGTGTGGTCGGGCAACGCGAACGGGGTGTTGCGGTCGGCCGCATCGGTCTGCACCACCGCGATCACCTTGTCCAGATCACAGCGCAGGTAGGGTTCACCGATGCGGTCGTTGGGCCTGAGTAGCGGGATCGGCATCCGCTGCGGCGGCAGCGCGGTGCCGTAGTAGATGTCGTGCATGCCCTCCAGCCCGGCCGGCTGCCACGCGTTGACCTCCAGGATCACCTTGCCGGCCTGTTCCAGCCAGGTCTTGTTGTTGCCGACCGAGGACGACGGCACCAGCCGCCCGTCTTCCAGGATGCCGGACACCTCCACCACCGCCACGTCGATGTCGCCGAAAAATCCGAACCAGGCGTACTGCGCCACGTGGCTCAGGTGCAGGTCGATGTACTCCATCTCGCCGGCGTTGATGCGCGCGCGCGTGGTCGGATCGGACTGATAGGGCAGGCGCAGCTCCATGCCGCCGACCTTGGCCAGCGCTCCATCCAGCTCCGGCGCGGTGGACGCGCCGGTAAGCAGCTTGACCTTGAACGCCTGGCCCGCCGCGTGCGCCGCCTGCATGTGCGCGGCCAGCGCCTGCGGCACCGCTTTCGGATAGCCCGCGCCCGTGAACCCGCTCATGGCCACGGTGTCGCCGGGCTGGATCAGGGCGGCCGCCTCGCTGGCTCCCATGCGGCGCTGGAGCAGCTGCGGGTGGTGGATGCGGTTGCTCATGCGGAATCCGTCAGCTAGTCATCCAGTCTAGTCCCCGGGCTGTACCGGTTTGCGTCAACCGTCATCGGGTACGCAGCCGAAACCCCAGCACACCCACGAGCAGCACCGTAGATCCAGCCAGCACCGACGCCACTGGCAGGGCGAACGCCAGTACCGCGCATCCCGCCAGCCCGGCAACGGCGATCCATTGCGGCCAACGCCGTTCGGACGCATCCAGGGTCAGCGCAGCCGCGTTGGTGATGGCGTAGTAGGTGAGTACAGTGAATGCACTGAAGCCGATTGCCGAACGCAGGTCGGCGAAGGCCACCGCCAGCGCCACCAGCAGGCCCACCGCAAGCTCGGCGCGGTGCGGAACATGGTGGCGCGGGTGAACCGCTGCCAGCGCCTGCGGCAGGTCACGATGGGCCGCCATCGAGAACACCGTGCGGCTGACCCCCGCCAGCAACGAAAGCAATACGCCCAGGCAAGCCACCGAGGCACCAACGCGTACCACCGGGCTCCACGCAGCCAGGCTGCCCGCTTCTACGGCCGTAACCAGCGGAGCCGCCGCGCCCGACAGGGTCTCCAGATCGACGGCCAGCATGACGCTGACCGCCACCGCCGAGTACACCAGCAGGGCAATGCCCAGCGCGATCGGGATTGCGCGCGGGATGGTGCGGGCGGGATCGATCACCTCTTCGCCCAGCGTGGCGATCCGCGCGTAGCCGGCGAAAGCGAAGAACCACAGCCCGGCCGCCTGCAGCACACCGTAAGGTCCGGTGCCGCCCAGCGGCAGCAGCCGCGCGGGTTCCAAGTGGCCGCTGTACGCGATAGTGGCGACTACCGTGGCCAGCACAACCAGCACCACCACCACGATGAAGCGAGTAACCAGCGCGGTCTTGCGGATGCCGGAATAGTTCACCGCGGTCATCACCAGCACCGCCGCCACCGCCAGCGGGCGCAGGTATTGCGGCGCCGCATAGCTGGCAAAGGTCAGGGCCATGGCCGCGCAACTGGCCACCTTGCCGACCACGAAGCCCCAGCCGGCAAGAAATCCCCATAGCGCCCCCAGCCGCTGGTTGCCATACACATACGCGCCGCCGGACTGCGGATACAGCGCAGCCAACTGGGCCGACGACAGCGCATTGCACCAGGCGACCAGTGCAGCGATTACCAGCGCCACCAGCAGCCCGGTCCCGGCGGCCTGCGCGGCGGGACCGACCACCGCAAACACGCCCGCGCCGATCATCGCACCCAGGCCGATCACCACCGCATCAATGGTGCCCAGCTTGCGCGAGAGCCGGCTGGGTGCATCGCCGGCAGGAGCGGGGCTGCCGCTCATGCGCAAGCGCCGCGCGGGACGCACCGGCCCCGCCCATGCGGCGCTGGTGCAGCGAACTTAGACATCTGGGTCATGCACGCAACTCCTCGAACCATTCGGGACCCGGCATCCGGCCCGATCCATTCTCGCGGTGCGCAGGCCCCTCGATCAAACCCACGGCAGTCGATCCGTGTACCACTGGCAGCCGCGGCATGGATCACCGCGACCAACTCTGTTTACGCCCCGATCCTTTACCCTGCCACCCATGCCGCCCCGCGACCTGACCCAAGGCCCCATCGCGCGCACCCTGTTCGTGTTCGCGCTGCCGATCCTGGGCGGCAACGCCCTGCAGTCGATGAACGGATCGGTCAACGCCGTCTGGGTCGGGCGCTTTCTGGGCGAAGAGGCGCTGACTGCGATCACCAACGCCAACAACATCATGTTCCTGCTGCTGGGTGGAGTGTTCGGCTTCGGCATGGCCTCGACCATCCTGGTGGCCCAGGCCATGGGCCGCAAGGACCTGCCCGGGGCGCGCAAGGTGATTGGCACCGCGGCCACGTTCTTCCTGGGCATCTCCATCGTGCTGGCAGCGCTGGGCCTGCCGCTGTCGCGTTATGTGCTGGTGTGGATGTCCACCCCCGCCGCCGCGCTGCCGCTGGCCGATGCGTATCTGAAGATCATCTTCCTGGCGCTGCCGTTCCTGTACGCGTTCGCGTTCCTGTCGGCCATCCTGCGCGGCGCGGGGGATACCCGCACGCCGTTCCTGTTCCTGCTGCTGGCGGTGCTGCTGGATATCGTGCTGGTGCCGCTGCTGATGTTCGGCATCGGCCCGTTCCCGGCGATGGGCATGGCCGGCAGCGCCACCGCCACGCTGATCGCCAACGCCATCGCCCTGGCCGCCCTGCTGAGCTGGCTGCGCTACCGCCGCAATCCGCTCTGGATAAGCCGCGGCGAGCGGCATCTTTACCGGCCCGACTGGACCATCGTGCGCGCGCTGGTGACCAAGGGCGTGCCGATGGGCCTGCAGATGGTGCTGATCTCGCTGGCCATGATCGCGATGATCAGCATGGTCAACCAGTTTGGAACCCTGACCACCGCGGCCTATGGCGCGTCCCTGCAGCTGTGGACCTACGTGCAGATGCCGGCCATGGCGATTGGCGCGGCGTGTTCGTCGATGGCCGCGCAGAACGTCGGCGCCGGCCGCTGGGATCGGGTGGACGCCACCGCGCGCACCGGCGTGGGCTTCAACTTCCTGCTCACCGGCGCGCTGATCCTGCCGCTGATCCTGCTGGACCGCTTCACCCTGGCGATGTTCATGCCGCCCGGCAGCGAGGCGCTGGAAATCGCGCGCCAGCTCAACCACATCGCGGTGTGGTCGTTCCTGTTCTTCGGCGTGGTGTTCGTGCTGGCCGGCGTGGTCCGCGCCACCGGTGCGGTGATTCCGCCGCTGATCATCCTGGGCATCGCCCTGTGGGGCATCCGCGTGCCGTTTGCGAACCTGCTGCAACCGGTCATGGGCGTGGATGCAATCTGGTGGAGCTTCCCGGTCAGCGCGTTCTGCGCCATGGCCATGCAGCTGGCCTACTACCGCTGGGGCAACTGGCGCAGCGCGCGCATGCTGCCACCCGAGCCGGAAGAAGTAGCGATCCCGTCGGAGGTGCCGGGCCAGGTGCCCGCGCCGGTGGCCGATAGATGCGCGCGGGTGGGCGAGCGCTGACGCTGCGCTAGGCCCTGGGTAACCGCGGCATGGTGACGGCCGCCCTGTTCGGCGTCACGCGGCCCGGGGCGCCCACGCCCGTCTGTCCGGCCGAGCCTGCCCAGCGCGCGAGGTGATTCGCGAACTGGTGGCGCTTCGCACCCTCGAAAGCCGGGTTCAGGTCCCGGCCATGGCTGAGCATTCGATCGAGCGAGGAATGGACGGAAGTCCCGACCTTAGTTTGCCGTTTGGCGTTGGCCCAGGTGCCAATCCAACTTCGCCACCTCGTCCCAGTGCCGGCCCATTCTTTCGATTGTGCTTTCACGCTGCATGGGCAGCAGGAAACGCCTGGCTATTGCGTTGTCGATCGAAGCCTTGGCTGCGCTCATGAAACCTTCGCGATTGCCGTAGCGCTCTTCTATCGAGAGCCGGGGGTCCTGGGCGGCCAGGCGCTCGGCGCGGGTGCGGGCGAAGGGAATGAAGGCACCTGTCAAGCCCGATATGAAGCCGAAGGATGCATTTTCAGGCGACCTCCAGTTCCATGCGGTGTAGGTTCCGAGTGGCACGGAAGACATGGCACCGCGCCAACCGCCCAGTTCATTGCCGTCGCCATCGACACCGGGCACCAGCAACGGATACCGCGGCCCAATCCGTACCGGTTCGCTCAGTATTCCTTCTGATTTGTAAGCACGACCCAGATCAAGCTGCCAAACCGGTGGCGGATCCGTCGGCACGCGAATCCCGGGAACCGCAGGGAATTTTATGTCCTTTGCGGCAACCAGCGTGAACCCAGGGATCGGCGCAACACTGTCCGGCGGCGGGATGCCATCCATCGCCCACAGGCGCAGATTCTCCAGCTGCGCGCTCATTCCGTCATCGAGGTCGCGATTGTCGTTGTAGGGGTAGGCGGCTTCCGTTGCGGCCACGGTAAAGGTCCCGGCGCGGCGCGGTGCGTGCGGCGCGCCGGAAAAAAAGTAGAGCCGGCTATCGGCTCCCAGCGCGACTGCCTTCCTGCCGTCTGTCGTGGTTTGCGCCAGGGATGCAATACGCGCCCAATACTCGGAACTAGTGATGATGTAGAAGATCTTAGGCACGGTAGTGTCGGCTGTCGCACGATCAAGCAGCCCCTCGTTGCCCTTGCCATCAATGTCGGGGGTGGGTACGTCTGCAAACGGGTAGATGTCCACCGCGCGCAGATTACTCATTACCGAATTGCCCGCCGGGCCCGGCAGCGCGTAGCGATGATTGAAGCCGCCTCGCCCCGCGCCAGCAGCGGTCACCAGCATGCCATCGAAAACCCGCACGCCGTCCGGCCCGGTGTTGAAGCCGCGATAGACAAAGTCACGCAGGAATCGACCGCCTTGTGAATAGCCATAGGCAAGAACGGACTTCGCATCCTCCGTTCTATTGTTGAGCTCGGACAGCACCTTGCGGTTCTTCAGGTGAGACGCGAAGTCACGAAACGCCGCCTGCCCCAAACCTGCCACTGCTGCGTTCTCGCCCTCGTAGACGAGGTTGAAATGCGCGTAGCCGGGGGGCGCCTGATCCAGTTTAATGCGGCAGGTGGCACTGCTGCCTTCGTCGGCCTGGGCGGCGGAAAAACCCCACGACTGCCTAGGGATAACGACACCGGGGTCGTCGAAACTCACCTGCGTC
>JAJAZJ010000118.1 GCA_026785795.1 Pseudoxanthomonas sp. | reverse complement strand
CCGGGGCCACCAGGCCGCCCGAGACCAGGTCCGTCACCTTGCCGCGAAACCCGCGCGCAAACCGATAGCTGGTGGAGTCGATGCCGGCGCGTCCGCTCCATTCCCGCGTCGCCGCCTCGATGCGTTTCAGCGCGGGATCGTCGCTGGCCTGCACCACCTCGCGCAGCAGCCGGTACCACCGCTCCATGAACAGCGCACGATCATCCAGCTGGATCGCAAGCAGGTCCTGCTCGGTGAAAACGCTGCGGCTGCGCAGGCCGTCGCGGATCTGACCAGCCCGTGCGCCCAGGACATAGCCGGAATAGCCAAACGCGGCCAGCTGCGCGTCACCCACCACGCGGTTGTTGGCGGTCCACAAACGACCGTCTGCCGGGTCGCTGTAGCTCGGCGCCCTGTCCAGCCGTGGACTCCAGGGCTGGCACGCTGCCGTGGCGACCTGCGATTGTTCCGGCGCTGAGGGTGGGTTGCTCGGCGCTGCCGCGGTCGGATCGCCGGGCATCGCGTCGGGCCGGCAGCTTCCCTGCCGGTCGGGGCGGCCACCCATCAGCCGCCAGGCAATACGGCCGCTGGCGTCACCGGCCACCAGATTCTGTGCCGGCATGGCCACGCGGTCGGCAACTTCCAGGAGCTGCGACAGGTCCCGCGCGCGCGCCAGGCGCGACAGTTCCAAGTTCAGAGCTCCAGGCAGATGCGCGGTCCAGCGCAAGGCCAGTGCGCTGCCGTCCGGGTTGTTCACCGTGATCGGTCCCCATTCGGTTTCGCGGACGATCATGTCGGTCGAGTCCGCCCCTGCCACCTTCAGCACTTCCGTGTGCTCAACGTAAGACGGGTCGGCCTTGGCCATACCCGGCGGCAGGTAGGCGAAATCCGCAGTGTCGATATAGCTGTTGGTGAAGCCCCAGGCCACGTGTCCATTGCCGCCCACGATCACCGCCGGCAGGCCAGGCAGGGTAAAGCCGGACACATCCACCTTGCCGTTGGGGGCAAGCGCGTCGGCGTAGCGCAGGCGTGCGCGGAACCAGATATTGGGCGCACGCAGGCCCAGGTGCATGTCGTCGGCGACGATGGCGCGGCCATCGGCCGTCAGGCTGCCGGCGACGGCAAAATTGTTGCTGCCCGGGATGTCGGGCTGGCCGCTGCCCGGTGCCGATGCGGCGCCCGGCAGCTGACGCAAATCCAGCTCTGCCGGATCAGGCAATACGGCATCGCCGCGTGCGGGCCCCAGCAGCGGAGCGTCCCACTGGCTGCCATCGTGGGCCAGCAGCCGGTACAGCGCGGGCGGCACCACCTGGCGGATCCGCCACAGCGCCAGCTCGCGCTGGTTCTGGCCATCCTGCAGGTCGAAGTAAATGGCATAGCCAGTGAGTGCGGAGTCGGCCAGCTGCCACGGGCGTGGTGCCTGGCGCAGCAGCAGGTAGGGCCAGGGGCGAACCTTCAGGCCCGCCAGCCCTGCATTCACCCCGTCGGTGTACGCCTGCAGCACGGCGCGCTCGCTGCCGGTGAAGGCGTCCAGGTCGGCCATGACCCTGGCACGGATGCGATGCACGCGGTGCTGCCTGTCCGTTCCCAGCGCCTTGGGGCCAAACAGCTCGGCCAGCTCACCGGCCGCGCTGCGCCGCATCAGGTCCATTTCGAAATAGCGCTCCTGCGCGTGCACGTAGCCCAGCGCACGCGCCATGTCGGCTTCATTGGCGGCGTCAATGGTGACCACGCCCAGCGCATCGCGCTGGACGCCGACCGGCGCGGACAGGCCGGGCAGGGCAAGCTCGCCGTCCAGCTTGGGCAGGCTGCCGCGCAGCAGCCACCAGCCGCTGCCAAACGCCAGCACAACCAGCACCAGCACCAGCAGCGCGATGCGCTTGGTCCACTTGAGCATATGACTTTCCGATGACAGGCTGTTTGAGAATGCAGGCGGTCCATGACCGTCCGCCATGATTATTCCATGCCAGCGGTCGCCGTGACCCTGGCTTGCAAGTGCAACTGATTCCGATTTGGCTATCGCCTGCGCCAATCAGGCACCATGCGACCCAGCCCCAAGGAATATCCCGCATGAAAGGCCACCCCGAAGTCATCGATTACCTGAAGGACCTGCTACGCGGCGAACTGGCCGCACGCGACCAGTACTTCATCCATTCCCGCCGCTACGAGGACCTGGGCCTGCATGCGCTGTATCAGCGCATCGACCACGAGATGCAGGAAGAAGCCCAGCATGCCGATGCCCTGCTGCGTCGCATCCTGTTCCTGGAAGGCGACCCGGACCTGAGTCCAAAGCCGTTTGAGCAAGGCCGCAGCGTCGAGGAGATGCTGAGGAAAGACCTGGCCCTGGAATACGAAGCGCGCGAGAATCTTGCCAAGGGCATTGCCCTCTGTGAGCGATTGGGCGACTACGTCAGCCGCGAGATGCTGCGCGTGCAGCTCAGCGATACCGAGGAAGACCACACCTACTGGCTGGAACAGCAGCTCTCCATCATCCAGCGCATCGGCATGGAGAACTACCAGTTGTCCAAGCTGGACAGCAAGTCCCCAGCTTGAAACACGGGTAGAGGTCAGAGCGCCCCGTGGGCGCGATGCCTTTCGATCAATGCAACGAAAAGCATCGCGGGCAGGGCCCGCTCCTACAGGGTTCTATTCCACGGCCAGTCCGTCCCCCTTCTGCCGCGCCACCCTAACGTTAGGCAGTGGGAATGACGAACGCGCCGCAGCGCGCCCACACGGTGGGCTATTGGACATCGAGCCCGTCAACTTTCTGCCGCGCCCCCATAGCGTTAGGCGGTGGGAATGACGAACGCGCCGCAGCGCGCCCATTCAGTGGGCTACTGGACATCGAGTCCATCTACCTTTTGCCACCCCCTCGGCAACAACCCACCCCGACTCGCACGGCTTCCCGCGTATTCGTCCAGATCCTTGAACGACAGGCTCATCGTGCGCTGTCCGCTTTTCACCAGCAGGGTGCCGCCGGGCGACACGGCGGCGATGGCGACCACGCGCTCGGTGCCGAGCTTGGCCCTCGGGATCTCGATGATCTTGTTGCCCTTGCCCTTGTCGAGCTCAGGCAGGTCGGCCAGGGCGAAGACCAGCAGGTGGCCGGCACTGGTGACGGCCACGATGCGATCGCGGCCTGGGTCGTTCGTGGGTGCCGGCTGCAGCACCAGCGCGCCGGGTGAGAGGTTCAGCATCACCTTGCCGGCCTTCTGGCGGCCGGTGAGGTTTTCAAAACGGGTCACGAAGCCATAGCCATGCGACGAGGCGAGCACGAAGCGTGCGTCATTGTCACCGGTGGCAAGCGCCACGAAAGATGCGCCCGCTGCCGGGGAGAAGCGGCCGGTGAGCGGCTCGCCGTTGCCGCGCGCCGAGGGCAGCGTGTGGGTGGCCGTGGAATAGCTGCGGCCCTCCGAATCCAGGAACGCCACCTGCTGGGTGCTGCGTCCGCGCACCGCGGCCAGCAGTGAATCGCCATCGCGGTGCGACATGCCTGCCGCGTCCACGTCATGGCCCTTGGCCGCGCGGATCCAGCCTTTTTCCGACAGCACCACGGTCATCGGCTCGCTGGCCACCAGTTCGGTTTCGTCCAGCGCCTGAGCCGCTTCACGTGCGATCAGCGGAGAACGACGCGCGTCGCCGAACTTCTTCGCATCGGCCAACAGTTCGTCCTTGATCGTTTTCTTCAGCTTCGCTTTCGAGCCCAGCGTCGCCATCAGACGGTCGCGCTCGGCATCCAGTTCATCCTGCTCGCCGCGGATCTTCATTTCCTCCAGCCGCGCCAGCTGTTTCAGGCGCGTGTCCAGAATGTAGTCGGCCTGATCCTCGCTTAACTGGAAGCGCGCGATCAGCGCCGCACGCGGCTCGTCCTCGGTGCGGATGATGTGGATCACTTCATCCAGATTGAGGAAGGCCACCAGCAGGCCTTCCAGCAGGTGCAGGCGGCGCTCCACCTTCTCCAGCCGGTGGGCCAGGCGACGGGTGACGGTGCTGCTGCGGAACTCCAGCCACTCCGACAGCAGGCGGCGCAGGTTCTTGACCTGGGGCCGGCCGTCCAGGCCAATGATGTTGAGGTTGACCCGGTAGCTCTTCTCCAGGTCGGTGGTGGCGAACAGGTGGCCCATCAGCTGCTCGGCATCCACCCGGTTGGAGCGGGTGACCAGGGTCACGCGCACCGGGTTGAGGTGGTCGGACTCGTCGCGTATGTCCTCCAGCCACGGCAGCTTCTTGGCCCGCATCTGCGCGGCGATCTGCTCGATCACCCTGGACGGCGAGACCTGGTAAGGCAGCGCGTTGATGACGATGTTCTGGCCCTCGCGCTGGAAGGTGGCGCGTGCGCGCACGCTGCCGTGGCCGGTTTCGTAGATCGCCCGCAGGTCGGCCGGTGGAGTGATGATCTCGGCCGTGGTCGGGTAGTCCGGGCCGCGCACGTGCTCGCACAGGTCGGCTACCGTCGCGTCCGGGTCATCCAGCAGGCGGATGCAGGCGCTGACGATTTCGTTGAGGTTGTGGGGCGGCACGTCGGTCGCCATGCCCACGGCAATGCCGGTGGTGCCGTTCAACAGCAGGTGCGGCAGGCGCGCCGGCATCCACGTCGGTTCCTGCAGGGTGCCGTCGAAGTTCGGCGTCCAGTCCACCGTGCCGTGGCCCAGCTCGCCCAGAAGCACCTCGGCGATGGGGGTGAGTTTGGATTCGGTGTAGCGCATGGCCGCGAAGGACTTGGGGTCGTCCGGCGAACCGAAGTTGCCCTGGCCTTCGATCAGCGGGTAGCGATACGAGAACGGCTGCGCCATCAGCACCAGCGCCTCGTAGCACGCGCTGTCGCCGTGCGGATGGTATTTGCCGATCACGTCGCCCACGGTGCGCGCGGACTTCTTCGGCTTGGCCCCGGCGGCAAGGCCCAGTTCGCTCATGGCGAAGATGATCCGGCGCTGCACCGGCTTCAGGCCGTCGCCGATGAACGGCAGGGCGCGGTCCAGGACCACGTACATGGAATAGTCCAGGTAGGCGCGTTCTGCGTACTCGCGCAGCGGGATCTGTTCAAAGCCGTGGAAGGTGGGGCGGATGGTTTCGGTCATCGACTCTGGGATTCTTGAGATCAGGCGTCGATTTTAACCTCCCGTCACCGGTAACAGTGGCCCACCCAGCCACATCCATCGCGCCATCCACGCGGTGGCGAAGGCGATCAGCGCGGTCAACGGCGCGCCTACGCGCAGGAAGTCGCCGAAGGTGTACTGGCCCGGGTTGAGGATCAGCAGGTTGCCGTGATGGCCGATTGGGGTCAGGAACGAGGCCACCGCCCCCATCGCGGTGCAGACCACGAACGGAACCGGCGGCAGGCCCAGTCCTTGCGCAAGCGCCAGGGCGATCGGACACAGCAGCACGGTGGTCGCCGCATCGGACAGGACCTGGGTCAGCAGCGCGGCCGCGCCGAACATCACCAGCAGCAGGGTCAGTGGCGACCATTGCGAGGTATGGGCGATCAGGAAATCGGCGAACAGGGACGCCGTGCCGGTGCGTTCCATTGCGATACCCAGCGGGATCACCCCGGCGATCATCACGAAGATACGCACGTCGATTTCGCGGTAGGCCTGCTCCACGCCCACGCAGCGGGTTAGCACCATGGCCACCGCGCCGCCCAGGAACGCGATCTGCGGGGTAAGCAGTTCGGTGGCGGCAGCAACGATGGTGGCCGCCATGATCATCAAGGCCAGCGGTGCACGCTTGCGCGAGCGGGTCTGGCCGCTGAACGGCATCAGCATTAGGAAGCCGCGGTGCGATGCCAACTGCTCAAAGTTCTGCTGGCGTCCCCATAGCACCAGCAGGTCCCCTTGCTGCAAGCTCATCTCCGACAGCTCGCCATGCAGCCAGCCCTCCTTGCGCCACAGACCCACCACCACCACGCCAAGGT
>JAJAZJ010000117.1 GCA_026785795.1 Pseudoxanthomonas sp. | reverse complement strand
GCGTGGCGATGGCCGGGGTGCTGCGCCCGGGGTCGCCCAGCGGCGCCTGCACCGCCCACTCCGACAGGGCCTCGATGACTTGGGCGTAGGTGCTGCGCTCCTGTTCGGTGTACGCGCCCTCGCGCTCCACGTACTGCACGCCGAACAGCCCGAGCGAACGCGCGGCCTGCTTGAGGTCCTTGTGCTGGTTGGCGAAATTGCGGCGGTAGCCCTGCTGCAGGCTGCGTTCGGCGCCGGGCGCGGACAGGGTGGCCAGCAGGGGCGCCAGCTGATCGTCCAGCGGCAGCTCGCTCAGCGGCCAGCGGCTGCGCTGCGCGCGCCACGCGGCCTCCAGGCGCCGGTACTCGTCCGGCGGCACGGCGGCGCGGGCATAGCCGTCCAGGTCGTTGTCCTTCAGGTGGGTAGCCAGGGCCAGCACCGCGGTCTCCGGATCGCTGGCCGCGGTGGCCACCGGCGCTGGTGCGGGCGCGCGGCTGCAGGCCAGCAGCAGCACGGAGGCAGCGATCAGGCAGGTAAAGCGATATGGCGGCATGCAGATTCCCCCGGGCCGCCCCCATCTTGGCCGCACACGCGGGAACGGGGCAAGGGCGTGGCCTGCCGCAGGGGCCGCGCGGCTTGCCGGCGGCGGATCGCTACGGCTGCGGGCAGGAAGGCCGCTGCGGGCATAAAAAAGGGAGGCCGGATGGGCCTCCCTAAGCCGGCGTAAGCCGGAAGACAGTGTTGTGGCACAGCTCCGGCCGAGACCGGATGCAGGCAGGGTAGCGGCCGACTTTACTTAAAGCAATACTTCACTATAAATAAGTTAAATAACTGATTTATATTGATATACAGGCAGCAATCTCGCGCTGGATGGCGTCCGCGGCGGCGCGCGGGTTGCTGGCCTGGCGGATGGGCCGCCCCACCACGATGGCATCGGCGCCCCGGCCGAAGGCCTCGCCCACGCCGACGGTGCGCTTCTGGTCATCCCCGGCCGGGCCACCGGGGCGGATGCCCGGGCAGACAATCGAGAAGCCGGCCCCGCAAGCAGCGCGGATCAGGCCGGCTTCCTCGCCGGACGCGATCACGCCGTCGATGCCGGCGGCCTGGGCGACGAGTGCACGCTCCACCACGATGTCTGCCGGTTGCCGGGAGATACCCATCTTTTCAAGGTCGTTGCCGTCCATTGAGGTCAGCACGGTGACTGCCAGCAGGTGCAGGTCGCCGCTGCGGGCCTCGGCGGCGGCCTGCATCATCCCGGCATGCCAGCCGTGCACGGTGCAGAAAGTGACCGGCCAGCGCGAGAGCCCACGCACCACCCCGGCCACCGTGGCCGGGATATCGAAAAACTTGAGGTCCACGAACACGCGCTTTTCGCGCCGGGCCAGCTCGTCCAGCACGGTGAAGTAGTCGCCGGACGCCAGCAGCTCCATGCCGATCTTGTAGAAGTCCACCGCGTCGCCCAGCCGATCCACCCAGGCCAGCGCCTCGGCCCGGTCCGGCGCGTCCAGGGCAAAGATCAGGCGCTCGCGTTCACCCAGCCGCAGCGGGGCGGGCGCGCTCACGGGGCATAGTCCAAGGCATCCAGCTTGGCGCGACGGCGCACTGCGGCGGGTTGGCCCCAATCGTTGTTGAACAGCGCCGGCTCCCACGAGCCGTAGGTCGGGTTGGGCAGCACCCACCAGCGCTCGCCGAACCAGTCACGGTAGTCGGCGTGCAGCTGGGCGCGGGCTTCGCGGGTATTGGCCACCACCTCCACGAAGTCGCCCAGCTGGTCGCCGAACTGCATCAGCACGCGGTACTGCTGGCCCGCCAGTTTGCGCCGGCAGAGCTTTTCCGAACCATTTTGCTCGCAGTCCTTGACGAAAGTGCCCAGCCCCAGGAACACGCTGTTGTCGGCTACCGGCAGCCCCGCGCTGCGCAGGTTGGCCAGGGTGGCGTCCTGTAGGTGCTCGGCGCGGTTGGTGATGTACAGGATGGTCACCCCTTTGGCGGCGGCGGCGCGGGTGAAATCCACCACCCCCGGCAGGGGCTTGGCTTTTTTCTCTGCGACCCATTGCGCCCAGCTGACTTCATCGTAGTCCTTGCCGTCGCGGATCAGCCGCGCCTGGTACGGCGAGTTGTCCAGCACCGTCTCATCCACGTCCATTATCACCGCGGGCTTCAGCCCCTTGACTGCATTGCCGCGCTCTTCCGGCACCAGCGCGTCCCATTTTTTCTCCTGCAGGGCCTTGTCCAGCAGCTCGGCGGCGGAACGATAGGTCTGCTCGCTGATGGCCGCGTATTCCACCGAGGTCTGGATCCAGGCCACGGCGTTGAGGTTGTCGTGCGCCGGAGTGTTGACCGGCGCGCTGCTGGGTGCGGGCACTGCTGCCGGCGTGGCCACGCTGGACGGCGCTTCCGTGCGCTTGCAGGCGGAAGCGGCGATGAGGGTGCAGGCAACAAGGGCAAGCAGGCGCATGGGCTTGGATTCGGCAGGGGCTGGCGCTGAAGTTTAGCGGCTGCCGATGACGCCTGCCCTGCTTGGGGCTAAAGGCCAGCCGGTGATGAACGTGCGCCGCCGCGACACCCGCGGGTCCGCGCCCCTGCGCGCCACGCCCAGCAGTACGGAGCAGATGGAAGGCGTTGGGCATCAGGATTCATGGGGGCTCCGGGCAAGCCGGCGAGATGACTTAAAAAACGATCAGCAGGGCAAGCGCAAGCGCACCATAGATGGCAATAACCGCCCAGAAATAGCGCGGCGCCTCCGCGCGCCGTACCCGCCGCGCGCCCGGGCCTGACTTGGCAATGATTTCGCCCTGCACCGCGCCATACGCGGTGTACAGCGCCAGGCCAACGCCGAGCACCTTGAACAGCAGCATCTCAGGACGGCCGCTTGCTGCTGCGCAGGAGCAGCAGGCTGCCCAACAGCGTGCCGACCAGCGCCACGCCCAGGCCCACGGCGCCGGCGAGCACCAGCTCCAGCGGCCACAGGTTGTGGGCAGTCGAGTCGCGCAGCGTGTCCACCAGCACCCGGGCCATTACCGCCGCCGGCACGCTGGCCGCGACCAGCAGCCAGACGGTCAGGAAACGTCCCACGCCAAATGCGCGCAACATCAGGGCGATCAGACCCACCGCCACCAGACCGGGTCCGTACAGCGAGTTGGGCAGGCTGACCTGGTCGTATGGCAGCTGCCAATACACGAAGCCGATGGCAACGAAGGCGATGCAGAATCCGATCGCCAACCAGGCCGGACTGGAACGGGTCATC
>JAJAZJ010000116.1 GCA_026785795.1 Pseudoxanthomonas sp. | reverse complement strand
TTCCAGGCGGATGGCCCTGCCGCTGGCGTCGATTTTCCTGCGCACTTCGCGCAGCTTGTCCAGGGTCGAGGGGATGAAGGCCTGCCCGCCGAAGCCCGGGTTGACCGACATCAGCAGCACCAGGTCCAGATCTTCCAGGACCCAGTCCAGCACGTCGACCGGCGTGGCCGGATTCAGCACCAGGCCTGCCTGGCAACCCAACGACTTGATCAGCTGGATGGTGCGGTGCACGTGGCTGCTGGCTTCGGGATGGAAGCTGATCACGCTGGCCCCGGCCTCGGCGAAGTCCGGGACGATGCGGTCCACCGGCTGCACCATCAGGTGCACGTCGATGGGCGCGGTGACCCCGTGCTTGCGCAGCGCGCTGCACACCAGCGGCCCGATGGTCAGGTTGGGCACGTAATGGTTGTCCATCACATCGAAGTGAACCCAGTTCGCACCGGCGGCGAGCACCGCGTCCACTTCCTCGCCCAGGCGGGCGAAGTTGGCGGAGAGGATGGAGGGCGCGATAACGGTGGGCTGCATGGACTCAACTTATGGAGGAAGGGAGGTGCGCGACGGTGCGGTTCAACGTTTGCGTAGCGCCTTGATGCGGTCGTAGGCGGCGTTGATCTGGCTTGCCTTTTTCTCTGCCTGCTCTCGCAGCTCGGGTGCCACCCCGGCCATCTTGTCGGGGTGGTACTGGGAAATCAGGCGCCGGTAGGCCTGGTCGACCTCCGCGTCGCTGGCGTCGCTGGCCAGGTTGAAGACGCGATAGGGGTTCTCGCGGCCCAGCTTGAACCAGTCCCGGTCGAAGGCATGCCCGATCAGCAGCCCAGCCAATGCGCCAAACAGCGGGTTGGGGCGGAACAGCAGTGCGCCGGCCACCATGCCCAGCAATTTTCCATACCAGCGCTTCATCGGTCGTGTTACCTCGTGTAGCGGACATTTTACGGTACGTTTCACCCCGTGCGCCTTAAACTACGCGGCCCCGCTCCAGGCCGAACCTGACCGTGCCGCGACCCTTCCTGCTCCAATCCGACCTGCCCGGCCTGCCGCTGCGCCACCGCGGCAAGGTGCGCGATGTATTCGACCTGCCGCGCGAACGCCTGCCGGCCGATGCGCCCGCGGGCGACTACCTGCTGATGGTGGCCACCGACCGCCTCAGCGCCTTCGACGTGGTCCTGCCGGACCCGATCCCGGGCAAGGGCGAAATGCTCTGCCAGATTTCGAACTTCTGGTTCCACAAGACCTCCCACCTGCTGCCCAACCACCTGACCGGGATCGACGTGGCCTCGGTGCTGCCCGAAGGCGTGGACCCCGCGCTGTACGTCGCGCGCAGCGTGGTTACCAAGCGCCTGAAGCCCGTGCCGGTGGAAGCGATCGCCCGCGGCTACCTGATCGGCAGCGGATGGAAGGACTACCTGCGCACGGGCGCAGTCAGCGGCATCGCCCTGCCCGATGGCCTGCGCCAGTCGGAAAAACTGCCGGAACCCATCTTCACCCCTTCGACCAAGGCGGCGGTCGGCGACCACGACCAGAACATCGACTTCGACAGCATGGTCAGGCCCGTCGGCGCGGAGCTGGCCGAACAGCTGCGCGACGCCACCTTGCGCATCTACGCGTACGCGGCGGACTACGCCGCCAGTCGCGGCATACTGCTGGCCGATACCAAGTTCGAGTTCGGCACCGATGCCGATGGTCGCCTGCACGTGATGGACGAAATGCTGACCCCGGACTCCTCGCGCTACTGGCCCGCTGACGAGTATCTGGTGGGCATCAGTCCGCCCAGCTATGACAAGCAGTTCGTGCGCGACTACCTGGAAACCCTGGACTGGGACAAGACCGCGCCGGGGCCAGCGCTTCCGGCCGAGGTCATCGAGCGGACCCGGGCCAAGTACGCCGAGGCGCTGTACAAGCTGGCCGGGCTGCACTTCGACTGATCACACTGACGCGGGAGCATCGGATGAACATTGGCTACCTGTATCTCGGGATCGCCATCGTGGCCGAGGTCATTGCCACCAGCGCATTGAAAGCCTCCGATGGATTCACCCGGCTCGGACCCAGCATCGTGGTTGCAGTGGGGTATGCCATGGCCATCTACTTCCTGTCGCTGGTCCTCAGGACCGTGCCGGTGGGCGTGGCCTATGCCGTGTGGTCGGGGCTGGGCATCGTGTTGATCGCCGGCATCGGCTGGGTGGTGCTGAAGCAGCCGCTGGACCTGGCGGCCATGCTGGGCATCAGCCTGATCCTGATGGGCGTGATGGTGATCCAGCTGTTCTCCAAGGCCGCTGCGCACTAGCGATTGCGCAGTGCCGGAATCCACGGGGCCGATGGGCTATGCTCCCCCGCACCAGCGCAACGATTCCCCGGGAGGGAGGCATGAGTACGGCGGAACAACGACCGGTCGACCGCTGGTTTTCCAGCTATTCGGGCGACCACCAGCACCCGACCAACCAGCTGATCCACGTGTTTGCGGTGCCTGCGATCGTGTGGTCGGTGGTGGCCCTGCTGTGGTGCATCCCGATCTTCGGCACCTGGTTCAAGAGCGGCATCTGGGCGGCGCTGGCCATGTTCGCCGCCTGGATGTTCTACAACCGCCAGTCGCGATCGCTGGGCTACGGCATGCTGGCGGTGTTTTTCACCATGGGCTGCCTGTGCCGGCTGATAGAACAGAGCTTCGGGCTGCAGGTTTTGTTGTACTCGGCCATCGGCGTGTTCGTGGTGGCGTGGATCGCGCAGTTCATCGGCCACAAGATCGAGGGCAAGAAGCCCAGCTTCTTCACCGACCTGGTGTACCTGCTGATCGGCCCTATCTGGGTGCTGTCCAAGTTCTATCGCAAGATGGGCTGGAAGTACTGACCCGGCGGACCTGCTTCATCCGCCCAACATCGTTGCGTCGGGCCGGAAGGCGCGCGGCGCGTAGCCAAGACCTCGCTGTGCAGGGCCTGGGTCGAAAACCAGGTCATCGCGCATCCGCGCCAGCACCGCCGGACTGGCCTGCTGCATGCTGCCCGTCAGGTGGGCTGCGGACAGCGCAAGCCTGAACATCGGCGTGGGCACCACCAGAAGGCGCGGGGTTGGCTGCAGCACGGCCAGCGTGCGCCTGACCATCTCGCGATAGCCAAGCGATTCGCCGCCGGGCAGGGCATACACCTGGCCTTGGCCTGCGGGCCGCTCCAGTGCGGCAAGCGCAGCGGCGGCCAGGTCGTCCACGTGCACCGGCTGGCGCAGGCCGGTGGCGCAGGCCGGAAGCACGAAGCAGCGCATCTGCCGCGCAATGGCCACGATGCGGGTCAGGGTCTGGTCGCGACCCGCGCCGTAGACCAGCGTGGGACGCAGCACGGTGGCGTGCGCGCGGCGCTGGGCGGCAGACGCGGATACCGATGCCTCGCTGTCCTGCAGCAGCTTGGCCAGGCGCCTTTCCGCCGGGTCCGGAGAATCCTGCTTCACCGCCGCACTGGTGGAGCTGAAGGCAACCACGCGCGCTGCAGCCAGCGCACTGCCCGCATACCAGCGTGAAAAAAGATCCAGCGGACCGCAGCTGAGCACGGCGTCGACCGCATCGGTGATCCCAAAGCCCACGGCCAGGTCAGCCTGCAGCCAGCGAATTCCGGCCGCATCAACCCGTGGCGTGCGCGACACCCCCAGCACCTGCCAGCCGGCGTCCAGCAGGCGTGTGCACACCGCCTGCCCGATCTGGCCACCCGCACCGAAGACCAGCGCGCTAGGCATGGGAACGCGGCTGCAGCAAGGAAACGGGATCGATCATGGCGGCTTGTTCGTCAACAGCGGCTTGAAGCCAGGGTTCGGCGAGGTAAGCGCCTGTCCCCATAGGGTAAACTGGCGTGCCGGCTTATTGTTCCCCCTCTGCACAGGCCTTGATGTTTCCACTCCTCGAAACCCTGCTGGCCCTGCCCTTCGTCGGCGCACTGGTGGTGTCCCTGTCCCGCTCGGGTTCGCGGCACAGGATTGCGTGGCTGGCGGCCGCCGCGCCGCTGCTGGGGTTGGCGCTGCTGGCATGGATGACCCCGGCGGTGCTGTCCGGCGATACGCCGCACAGTTCGCATGCGTGGATTCCACAGGCCGGGCTGTTCTTCACCCTGCGCCTGGACGGGCTGGCCTGGATGTTCGCCGGGCTGGTGCTGGGCATCGGCGTGCTGATCGTGCTGTATGCGCGCTACTACCTCAGCGGCAACGATAGCCCGCAGCGTTTCTTCGCCTACCTGCTGCTTTTCATGGGCGCGATGCTGGGCATGGTCATCGCCGGCAACCTGCTGCTGCTGGTGGTGTTCTGGGAACTGACCAGCATCAGCTCGTTCCTGCTGATCGGCTTCTGGAACCAGCGCAAGGACGCGCGCGAAGGCGCGCGCATGGCCCTGATCATCACCGGCGCCGGTGGACTGGCCCTGCTGGGCGGCGTGCTGTTGATCGGGCGCATCGTGGGCAGCTACGAGCTGGACGTGGTGCTGGCCTCGGGCGACCTGATCCGCGCCAGCCCGCTGTACCCGGCCGTGCTGGGACTGGTGCTGCTGGGCATCTTCACCAAGAGCGCGCAGTTCCCGTTCCACTTCTGGCTGCCGCATGCGATGGCCGCGCCCACGCCGGTATCGGCCTACCTGCATTCGGCCACGATGGTGAAGGCCGGCGTATTCCTGCTGGCCCGGCTGTACCCGGTGCTTTCGGGCACGGACCTGTTTTTCTACGTGGTCAGCACGGTGGGTGCAGTGACCCTGCTGCTGGGCTCGTGGAAGGCCATCTTCCAGCACGACATGAAGGGACTGCTGGCCTACTCCACCATCTCCCACCTGGGCCTGATCACCCTGCTGTTTGGCATGTCCACGCCGCTGGCGGTGGTGGCCGGCCTGTTCCACATCCTCAACCATGCCGTGTTCAAGGCCTCGCTGTTTATGGCCGCAGGTATCATCGACCACGAGACCGGCAGCCGCGACATGCGCCGGCTGGGCGGATTGCGCAAGTACATGCCCTTCACCAGCGCGCTTGCCATCGTCGCCACGCTGGCCATGGCCGGCATCCCGATGCTCAGTGGCTTCCTGTCCAAGGAAATGTTCTTCGCCGAGGCGCTGGACATCCAGGGCCACGGCGCGATGGGTTACGCCATCTCCATAGCCGCTTTCCTGTTCGGGGCGTTCGGCGTGGCCTACAGCCTGCGCTTCGTGCACGACACCTTCTTCGGCACCTGGCCGCGCCCGGTGGAAGACGCGCCGCACGAACCGCCACGCTGGATGAAGATCCCGGTGGAAATCCTGGTGGTGCTGTGCCTGGCCGTGGGCATCGCGCCCGCCTGGACGGTGGCGCCCGTGCTGGCGGCCGGCGCGCGCGGCGTGCTGGGTGACGCGGTGCCCTACTACAGCCTGTCGATCTGGCACGGGGTCAATCCGGCGCTGCTGATGAGCATGGGCGGCATCCTGGCCGGTATTGCGCTGTATTTCGGGCTGCGCAAGCTGTTCGACCTGCACGCCATCGTGCGCCGTACGCTGGGCCGGGACATCTTCCGCCGCAATACCGGACTGCTGCTCGCCCTGGCATGGCGCTTCACCCGTCGCATCGGCAACGGCAGCCTGCAGCGCTACCTGTTGCTGATGATCGTGGCCACCCTGGTCCTGGCCGCATCGCCGTGGCTGCTGGGCAACGGCAGCCTGTGGGCCGCCAGCCCAATCACCCAGCCGATGCCGCTGCTGGGCTGGGTAGTGTGGATGGTGCTGGTGGCCGGCACCCTGGGCACGGTGGTGCTGCATCGCCAGCGGCTGCTGGCGCTGATCGTGATCGGCGCGGTGGGACTGGCGGTCAGCCTGGTGTTCGTGTTCCTGTCGGCGCCCGACCTCGCCTTGACCCAGCTGCTGGTGGAAATGGTGACCATTGCGCTGATGCTGCTGGCGCTCAACTACCTGCCGGCCGAATCGCCGCTGGAGCGCTCGCACCTGCGCCGCTGGCGTGATGGGGCAATCGCCGTCACCGCCGGTGGCGGGGTCGCCGCGCTGGTCTACGCCATGCTGACGCGCGGCAGCGACACGGTCGCCGGTGAACTGCTGGCGCGTTCACTGCCGGAAGGCCACGGCAGCAACGTGGTGAACGTGATACTGGTGGATTTCCGTGCTTTCGATACGCTGGGTGAGATCGCCGTGTTCGGCATTGCAGGATTGGTGGTGCATGCCCTGCTGCGACACGCGCGCCTGACGCCCGAACGGGTAATGCCGGGCGGCATGGCTCACCTGCCGATGCCGGCCGTGCTGATGCAGGTGCTGTTCCCGCTGGCGCTGGCGGTCTCGGTCTACCTGTTCCTGCGCGGCCACAACCAGCCGGGCGGCGGCTTCATCGCCGGATTGGTGCTGGCCATGCCGCTGCTGCTGCAATACGTGATCCAGGGGTCAACCTACGTGGAATCACGACTTGGCTTCAACTACGCGCGGGTGATTGGCGCGGGCCTGCTGGTCGCGCTGCTGACCGGGATCGTGTCAATGCTGCTGGGCTACCCGTTCCTGACCAGCGGTTACATGGCACCCGAGCTGCCGCTGGTGGGTAAAATCTCGCTGGCAAGCGCGATGGCTTTCGACATCGGCGTGTACGCGGTGGTGTTTGCCGGCGCCATGCTGATCCTCTCGATGATGGGCACGTTGAAGCCGCCGGTGGCGATCAAGCCGGAGCGCGCGTCATGATGGAATTCGCGCTGGCCAGCGCCATCGGCGCACTGACGGCAGGGGGCGTGTACCTGCTGTTGCGTGCGCGCAGCTTCGACGTGATCCTGGGCCTGACCCTGCTTTCCTATGCCACCAACCTGCTGATCTTCAGCGCGGGTCGCCTGGCGGTGGGCAAGCCGCCGGTGCTGCTGGAAGGCGTGGAGACCACCCTGGCCAACTACACCGACCCGCTTCCGCAGGCGCTGGTGCTGACCGCCATCGTGATTGCGTTTGCGATGACCGCGGTCACCATCGTGGTGGCCATGCGCAGCCGCGCGGACAACCGCAGCGACCACGTGGATGCGCGGGAGCCGGAAGCGGACGCATGAGCCAACTGCCGATCCTGCCGATCCTGGTGCCGATGCTGGCCGCTGCGCTAATCCTGCTGGTCGAGCGCCGCGGCATCGCCTGGCAGCGGGCGGTGTCGTGGACCGCGATGGGCATCCTGCTGGCCTGCGCGATCGCGCTGGTCGCCCGCGCGCACCACGGCGAAG
>JAJAZJ010000115.1 GCA_026785795.1 Pseudoxanthomonas sp. | reverse complement strand
TGGACAGCCACGGCGCAAGCCCGGTGCCGGTGCCCAACAGGTACAGGTTGCGGCCTGGATGCAGGTCGCTGATCAACAGTGTGCCAGTGGGTTTCTTGCCGACCAGCACGCGGTCACCCGGCCGGATATGCGGCAGGCGTGAAGTCAACGGCTCGTTCGGGACCTTGATGCTGAAGAACTCCAGCTGTTCTTCCCAGTTGGCGCTGGCAATGGAGTAGGCGCGCAGCAACGGCTTGCCGTTTACTTCCAAGCCGATCATTACGAACTGTCCGTTATCGAAACGGAAGCCATCGTCGCGGGTAATGGTGAAGCTGAAGTAGTCGTCGGTCCAGTGACGGACGTCGAGCACCGTCTCCGTGCCGAATGCCGAGGACATGCGGTGATTGGAGGCGAAAAGTCAGGCGGCTAGTCTAGCCGGGGCATCGCGAACCGCCCCGCAGTACCCGTGCCGCGCACCATGGCGCCGGCACGGCCCCGGATCGCCATAGCGTTGGTTCGCCTTCGCGCCTGACTCAACCGTGGTTACCGCCGCGCGGGCCACGATTACCGCCGCCAGGGGGACGACCGCCACGCGGACCGGCGGGGCGCGGGGAAGGGTTGGGTCGGGGGCCTGCGCTGTTGCCGGGCCGGTTTCCGCCCGGACGTGCGCCCTGTGGCCGCGGCGGCCGGGGCTGCTGGCCGTAGGGATTGAAGGCGCCCGGATTGGCGTGGTCGGACGGGAAGCTGGGGGCATTGTCCGGGTGGCCATAGGGGCGCGGTGGGCGCGGCTGGCCCTGTCCGGCTGCACGCGGCCCGCGTGCGCCGGGACCGCCGGCATTGCCATCAGCGCGTGCCGGGTAAGGCCGCTTGCCGCCCGCAGCCGGCTTGCCCGGAGCGCCGCGTGCAGCGCCTGCTGCTTTCTTTCCGTACGGCTTCGGCGGACCTGCGTTACGGTGGCCGGTTGGCCCGGTATCCACGCCGTCCGGCACGTACCAGCTGCGGAACGCGGCAGGATTGCCGTCGGGCAACGGCTTGGGGCCTTTGGTAGGGCGTGACTTGAAAGGTTTCTGTGACTGCTTGGCTGCGGCTTCGCCGCTGACCGTGAGTCCGCCGTGCGGCTTCTTGCTGCCGAAGCGCCCGCGGCCGCGATCCTCGCGCACGTTGTCGAAGCGACGCAGCTCGCGGCCTTCGTCTGCGGTGTTGTGGCCATTGACATAGGCCTGGCCGGCGCTGCGCCCGGCGCCGATATGCACGGTGGACTTGGCCGCCTTGCGCTGGCCGATGACCGGCTGCAGGGTCAGTGCCGGCGGCGCGCCGTCTTCCAATCCAAGCTGGGCACGCAGTTTTTCCACCTGTGCATCGGCCAGCTCCTGCGACTGCCCGCGCAGCAGCGGCTGCGGAAGCGAAATACTGCCGTAGCGGGTGCGTTTGAGCCGGCTCACCTGGCAACCCTGCGATTCCCAGAGGCGCCGCACTTCGCGGTTGCGGCCTTCCTTCACCACCACCTGGAACCAGTCGTGTGAGTCGGTGCCGCCGATGCGCTTGATTTCGTCGAACTTGGCTGGGCCATCTTCCAGCGCCACGCCACGGGCCAGGCGGTCCACCAGGTTGTCCGGCACGCTGTCCATGCCCTCGGGTGCGCGCACGCGGCACACGTACTCGCGCTCCACTTCATGCGAGGGATGCATCATGGCGTTGGCAAGCTCACCGTCGGTGGTCAGCACCAGCAGCCCGGTGGTGTTGATGTCCAAACGGCCGATGGCGATCCAGCGGGCGCCCTTCAGCGCAGGCAGCGCCTCGAAGATGGTCGGCCTGCCTTCCGGGTCTTCGCGCGTGGTCACCTCGCCTTCGGGCTTGTTGTACATCAGCACCCGGGCTGGCTCGGTCAGGGCGCTGGCGACGAAGGTCTTGCCGTCCAGTTCAACCCGATCGCCCGCCTTGATCGACATGCCAGTCTGGGCGACTTCGCCATTGACCTTGACCAGGCCATCGGCGATGCGCTGTTCCAGCGCGCGGCGAGAGCCCAGGCCGGCCTGGGCCAGCACCTTGTGCAGGCGCTCCGAAAGTTTGCTGGCTTCGCTGAATTCAGCTGCGTCGCCACGCTTCAGCGAGAGTTTGTTGCGGGGGGTGTCGCTCATGGGTTTTGCTCCGACGAGGCCTGGCCGTGCGTGCTGCTTGCGGCTCCTTCGTCATTTTCGTGATGGGGAAATTCGGGATCGGATGAACGCTGGGCGCCGTCATCACCTGCAGCTGCCGCGGAGTCGCCGGATCCGTCGGGCGCGGGCAATCCGGCGGGAACCGGTGCGTTGTCCAGAAACAGCTGCGGCTCGAGCTCGCCGATATCCTTGAGTTCGGACAGCGGCGGCAGGTCTTCCAGGCGCTTCAGGCCGAAGTAGTCCAGGAAGGTACGGGTGGTGCCGAACAGCGCCGGCCGTCCGGGCACATCGCGGTGGCCAACGACGCGGATCCATTCGCGTTCTTCCAGCGCCTGGATGGTGTGGCTGTTCACTGCCACCCCGCGCACCTGCTCGATCTCGCCGCGGGTGATGGGCTGGCGATAGGCGATCAGGGCCAGCGTTTCCAGGGTGGCGCGGGTGTACCTGGTCTTGCGCTCGGTCCACAGGCGCGCCACCCAGGCGTGTACGTCTTCCTTGACCTGATAGCGGAAGCCGGACGCCACCTCGACCAAGTTGACGCCGCGATCGACGCATGCGCTGCGCAGATGGTCCAGGGCTGACTCCACGCTGCCCGGCGGGGCCGGCTGCTCTTCGGGGAACAGGCCGTGCAGCTGGGCCAGGGTGAGCGGCTGGTTGGCCGCCAGCAGTGCGGCTTCGACGATACGGGTGATCAGGGCTTGGTCCATTTCAATTCTTGGTTGGTGATGCTTGGGTGGTGGGTAACTCGGAGATTCGCGCTGGTTCTGCATTCCCGCCGCTATCCGGGAAGCTGCCGCCGACGCCTGGCCACCGCTATCCGTCATTGGCCGCGTCGGCGTCGTCGAACTCACTGGAGAAAGCCAGGGGCTCGTTGGTGTTGTTGAGTGCCAGCGACTTCAGGTAGATCGGCGCCAGCGGGGCTTCCTGCACGAAATCCAGCAGCTGTTCCTTGGCCAGTTCGAGCATGGCCAGGAAGGTAACCAGCACGCCCTGCTTGCCTTCCTCGGGCGTGAACAGCGACTCGAAACGGTGGAAGCGGCCGTCCTCCAGCCGGGTCAGCATGTCGCCCATGCGCTGGCGCACGCTCAGCGCATCGCGCCTGATGGCGTGGCCACTGAACAGGTCGGCGCGCTTGAGCACGTCATGCAGGGCCAGCAGCATCTCGCGCAGGTCCACCAGCGGGGGCAGACGGACGGCTGCGCGCTCCAGCACGTGCGCAGTGGCCGGAGTGGTGTCGCGGTCCTGGCGGGGCAGGGCGTCGATATCCTCGGCGGCCTGCTTGAAGCGTTCGTATTCCTGCAGCCTGCGCACCAGTTCGGCGCGTGGGTCGCCTTCCTCGCTGTGTTCGCTGATCGGCCGCGGCAGCAGCATCCGCGACTTGATCTCGGCCAGGATCGCGGCCATCACCAGGTACTCGGCGGCCAGCTCGAAGCGCAGGTCCTGCATGACCCCGATGTAGTCCACATACTGGCGGGTGATTTCCGCCACCGGGATTTCCAGGATGTCCAGGTTCTGGCGCCGGATCAGGTACAGGAGCAGGTCCAGCGGTCCTTCGAACGCATCCAGGATGACTTCCAGCGCGTCCGGAGGGATATACAGGTCCTGCGGAATCTGCAGCACGGCCTGCCCATGCACCATCGCCAGCGGCATCTCATGTTGCTGAGGGGCCTGCGCCTGCGGTTTGGAGGTCTCGATTTGCGGATTCGCGTCTTGCGCGAGTTCAGAGGTCATTTAGTACAGCCATGGGCTATGGGCATTGCGCGGCCGGGGCCAGCGCGCTTGGGCACTACGGTCAATTGCTGCGTCGCGTTGCGATCGCGTTTCCGCACATCAGGCAAGCCATGAGCGCCACGAGGGTGGCGGCAGGCAGTTCGGAGTCATTAGGGCCCGGGCGGGTAGGGGCAGCGAATCAGCATCGGGAGCGAGGCGGATGGGCCGCTTCCGGACGGGCCGCTGCTTCCGGCCGTGCAATGTCGCTAAGGGTAAGCGCTGGCGGCATGGCTGTCCAGCACCCGGCAGGGGCGGCGGCCTTACAATCGCGCTCCGGCACAGCTTGGAGAACATCAATGTGGTATGCGATCGAGGGTTACGACGCCCCCGGCATGCTGGCCGTTCGCCTGGCTGCGCGGCCCGCGCACCTGTCGCGACTGGTTGAGCTGCGAGAGCAGGGCCGCCTGCTGCTGGCGGGGCCGTGTCCGGCGATCGACGCCGAGGATCCGGGGCCAGCTGGCTTCAGCGGCAGTATCGTGATCGCCGAATTCGATGCGCTGGACGCGGCCCGCGCCTGGGCCGATGCCGATCCCTATGTGCTGCAGGCCGTGTATGCCCGGGTCGATGTCCGTCCATTTCGCAGGGTCCTGCCGTGAGCCGGATCCAGCGGATTCGCACCGCACTTGAGGTGGCGCTGTTGCCCAGCCTGCTTGAGGTGTCGGATGACAGCCACCTGCATGTGGGCCACGCCGGCGCGCAGGATGGCCGCGGGCATTTCAGCGTCCTGATCGTCAGCGAGGCCTTTGTCGGCATGCCCTCATTGGCCCGGCATCGCGCGGTGTATGCGGCATTGGGCGACATGATGACCACAGACATCCACGCTCTGTCCATCGAGGCGCGTTCCCTGGATGAAGGCGCCGGCCAGGGATGAGCTTTTCGGCCTGAATTGCCGCGATGCAGCACGTTTCTGCACGCCTTTGCGCTGGACAAGCGATTGATCCTGAAGGATATCTGTGGGCAGATAACACTGCCTTTACATGACTGCATGAAAACGATTACAGTCGCCCGAAGTCGTCTGGTCATCACCGCGGAGGGGCTGTGAATGGCACGTACCACGGTCACCATCAAGGATGTGGCGCGCGAAGCCTCGGTTTCCGTGGCCACCGTTTCCCGCGCACTGAACGGACATGACAATGTCGCCGAAGGCGTGCGCCGCCATGTGGTCGAGATCGCCAGTCGCCTGCGCTACCAGCCGCATGC
>JAJAZJ010000114.1 GCA_026785795.1 Pseudoxanthomonas sp. | reverse complement strand
AGCCCCACATACCCCAGCGCGGACCCCAGCCCCAGCGCGGCCCCCAGAACGGGTCGTAGAACGGCGAAGGCTGCACCATCACCTCGCGCACTTCAGGCCACAGGTACACCACATCCGCGTTCAGGCGCGGCAAGCGGTAATCAAAGTCACCGATGCGCACGGACTCCACACCATCCACGCGCCCCATGAAAGTCACTTCACGTCCCGGTGTGAATACGGCCGGGTCGTAGAAGCCGGCTCGGCATGCCACGAAGCGGCCGTCAGTGGCATCCGGAGCGCTGCCCAGCGGCCTGCCGGTGCCGCCCAGCGGGCGCGAAATCATCTGGAAGCAGGTTGCGTCCTGGCCCGGCACGGTCTCCACCACGCGGCCTCCCCAGCGCACCACGGCGCCCACCTGGTTGGCATCCACCGCGCCGCGCGGAGTCATCGGAATAAACGCGCCCTGCAGCGGCTTGGGTGCGGTGGCGCAGGCACCCAGCAGCAGGGTGCTTGCCAGCAGGGGGATAAGCTTCAGTACGGTGTGCATGTCAGTCTCCGGTGTTCAGGGGCGGTGCCGTCGCAGCTCTTCAAGCAGCGCAGGGTCCGCAGCAGACCCAGCGTAGCGCGAATCAGCGAAACGGCGGCTGAGCGGAATCAGGCCTACGCCCGCCTGCGGCCGGTGGGCGGCAACCCGCTCGGCCCAGGCGATGGCCGGTTCATGCGGCTCGCGTCCCAGTGCGAGCCGGGCATAGCGGGCTCCGAGGCGGTGCCAGGCGCGCAGCAGCGGGTCCCGTTCCCGTTCGCCGCGGGCCAGCAGCCAGCCGGTGACCAGCAGGCTCAGCACCGCAACCAGGCCAAACAGCACCGCGAGCTGCCTGCTCTGCAGCTGGTCTACGCCGAAAGGCTGCAGCAGGCGCTGCTGGCGATTGGCGTCGAAACCCAGCACCAGGTCGTTCCAGCCGCGCCTCAGCCAATCGCTAAGATCCCCTACGTTGGTCCAGCGTCCCAATACGCCGTCGCCCGCCGCCAGGCGGTCCTCTATCGTGTCGAAGATGCGTTCGGGCGCCACGGCGGCGGTTGGGTCCACGCGCACCCAGCCGCGCTGCGGCAGCCATACCTCGGTCCACGCGTGTGCGTCCATTTGCCGCACCACGTAATAGTCGCCGAAGCGGTTGCGGATGCCGCCGGCATAGCCGGTGACGACGCGCGAGGGAATGCCGGCGGCGCGCATCAGCACCACGAAGGCGGAGCTGAAGTGCTGGCAGAAACCCTTGCGCTCGTCGAACAGGAATTCATCCGCCGAGTGGCGCCCGGGCAGCGGGGTGTCCAGGGTGTAGGCGAACTCGGCGCCAATCCAGCCGAGCGCACGCTGCACGATGGCCGCGTCGTCACTGCCGGCTTCCTGCCGCCACTGCGCGGCCAGCGCCAGGGTGCGCGGGTTGTAGCCTGTGGGCAGCTGCAGCGCGCGCTGGCGCAGGGTGTCCTGCAGCTGCGGATCGAAAGCGGTCGGCGGCGAGGACTGCAGGCGCCAGCGAGTCAGCGCGTTCAACGGGCGGTCCGCGTACAGGCCGTAGTCAAACGACAGCTGGGTGCCCTCCGGGGCTGCGTTGGGAAGATCAAGCGCGACCAGCTGGCGTCGATCGGTCGGCTCGAACTCGATCTGGTAGTCCCAGGTCAGCGCGCTGCGCGTCGCCGGCGCAGCCGGCAGGCGGCGCAGCCAATCGGGCTGGGTCCAGCTGCGGCCATCGAAGTCCCACAGCACCGGTCCGCGCCAATACATGGCCTGCTGGGTCGGTTCAGGGCCAAAGAACTGCGCACGCAGTGCCGGGCGGTCATCGGCCAGCAGGTCCAGCCATTCACCCGGGGTCATGTCGCCGGACAATCCCGGCCGTGAAAGTGCGCGCTCCGGCACGCCCCACAGCGGCGTGCCCAGGCGCGGGAACAGCCAGAACGCGGCCAGCGCCAGTGGCAGGCCGATCGCTACCAGCTTGCCCACCCCAACCAGGGTGCGTCCGGGGCTGGCCGCGCCCTGCAGTGCGTCGCCTTCCACGTCGGCCAGTCGCTGCAGGGCCACCAGTGCGCACAGCACGGCCAGCAGGCCCAGAGCCATGGTGGTGGGGCCCTGGTCCAGCAGGAAGGCCGCAAACGGTGCGAACAGCGCAAACCCGACCAGGCTGCGCGCATCGCGCAGGGTGTTTGTTTCCGAGGGCTTGATCGCGATCATCGCCGCCAGCAGCGCGCAGCCGGTGTCTCGGCCAAAGCGCATGCCCATCTGCGAGAACACCGCCGCCAGCACCAGCAGCGCCAACAGCAGGCGCAGCGCCGCCGGCATCGGCCTGCGCCAGGACAGGGCCGTGGCCAGCACCGCGGTGGTGGCTATGCCCAGCGCCAGGGTGCCCGGCAGCTGCAGCAGCAGCGGCAGCAGCCCGAGTCCGGCGCTGGCCAGCACCCACAGCCGGCTGCGCGGGTCCAGCCGGGCGGTGGCGAGGTCGATGGGCCTAGCCATGGGGCAGCAGGGCCAGTGCGCGCAGGCACACGTGGCGGTGGGCCGGTCCCAGTCCGGGGCCGAGCATGGGCTGGCCCGGCAGTTGCAGGCGGTAGCGGTGGTTTTCGCGTTCGGCCAGGTCAACCCAGTGGGCCAGGCGACGGATCCGCTGCTCGTATGCCAGGGCCGAGAGGCTGCTCCACTGCAGCAGCACCTCCGCCTGCAGGGGTTGTTCGTACTCGCGCACCAGCAGGCTGTCGCGGCGCGCGGAAGGCTTCCACGCAATCGCGCGCCGCGGATCGCCGGCACGATAGCTGCGCAGGTGGTGCACGTCGTCGCCAGCATGGTGCAGCCGCGCCTGGCTTGCGCTGCCGTCGCCCCTCGGCAGCGGCGGACCTTGCACCTCTGGCGCCGGATACACCAGCAGGGGCGTGTCCGGCCATACCCAGGACCAGGCCAGCGCCAGGCCCAGCGGCTGGGTGGTGGACAGGCGCAGGCGCGCCAGGTCCAGCCAGCCACGGCGGTCTGTGGCCACCTGCAGGGTGGCGACCACCGGCTCGCCGGCGAGGGGCGGCACGGTGACGAGCCCCCCCGCACCCCGCAGCTGCAGGCCGCGGCGTGCACGCGCATCGCCGGCGGACAGGGCCAGGTGTACCTGGAGCGGCGAGCCTGCCGGCACCGGGTCTGCGCTCAACGCATCCACGCGCAGCCCGGAAAGCTGCAGGTGCGCCGCCATCAGGCTGGCGTTGCCGGTCGCGGCCAGCATCAGCGCCAGCAGCAGCGCTGGGTTGTTGTTGTAGTTGAGCGCGCCGAGCAGCATGGCAAAAAGCAGCACGGTGAAGAACAGTCCAAAACGGGTCGGCAGTACATACACGCGGCGGCGATCAAGCTTGACCGGCAGCGGCTCGGCGCTGCGCGGCCTTGCCATGAAGGCTAGGCGGGTGGCGAGGCGTTCGCGCAGCGTGGGCATTGGACAGGGAGCAGTTGTCATGTTCAGTTGCGGACGGTATCCATGCGCCCGGCCGCGCCGTGTGGAACGCGGGCGTATGGGTGCTTCAGTCCACCGCCACCGCAAGCAGGATGGATTTTGCCAGTGCCTGTACCGACGAGGCTTCAGCTTCTGCCACCAGGCGGTGTGCCGCCACGGCCGCGAACAGCGCCTGCACGTCTTCCGGCAACACATGCTGGCGGCCAAGCAGCAGGGCATAGGCGCGGGCCGCACGCAACAGGGCGATGCCCGCGCGCGGCGATAGCCCCACGCGCACGCCCGGGTGCTGGCGGCTGCGTGCCAGCAGCGCCTGCACATAGTTCACCAGCGCTTCGCTGGCATGCACCTGGTTGACCGCCTCGCGCAGCGACAGCACGTCCTGGCTGGACAGCAGCGGGCCGGCACGCGCAATCAGTTCGCGCCGGTCGGTGCCGGCCAGCAGCGCGCGCTCCGATTCCGCATTCGGATAGCCCAAGGTCAGGCGCAGGAGGAACCGGTCCAGCTGCGAGTCCGGCAGCGGATACGTGCCCGACAGGTCGGTGGGATTCTGGGTGGCGAGCACGAAGAACGGATCCGGCAGCGGCCGGGTCATGCCATCCAAGGTGACCTGGTGTTCCGCCATGGCTTCCAGCAGCGCACTCTGGGTCCGCGGCGGGGCACGGTTGATCTCATCGGCCAGCAGCACGTGGGTGAAGACCGGGCCGGGATGGAACTGGAACTGGCGTGACTGGGCGTCGTAAACGGACACACCCAGCACATCCGCGGGCAACAGGTCCGAGGTGAACTGGACGCGCTGGAAACCCAGCCCCAGGGTGGCCGCCAGCGCATGGGCCAGGGTGGTCTTGCCCAGGCCAGGCAGGTCTTCGATCAGGATATGTCCGCCGGCCAGCAGCGCAACGAAGGCCAGCCGGACTTCATGCGATTTGCCCAGCACCAGCGAATTGACCTGCTGCTGGGATGCCTTCAGGGCATCCTGCAGGGCATCGGGTAGCATTTTGCGGAGCGCGGATTCGGCCAACATCGTGTTCCCGGGTCTGTTCCAAGGAAGTCTAACGGCTTATGCAGGGCGAAAAACAAGCACAACGCACCTTCCTGTTGCTGTGGACTGCGGTCACCGCGATCAAGCTGGTGATCGCGGCACGCCTGCCGCTGTTCGTGGATGAAGCGTTCTACTGGCAGGAAGGCAAGCACCTGGCGGCGGCCTATTCCGACCTGCCGGGCCTGACCGCGTGGCTGACTGCCCTGGGCACCGCGATTGGCGGCGAACACGTGCTTGCCGTGCGCGCGCCGTTCCTGCTGCTGGCCGGCCTGCTGCCGTGGCTGATCGCACGCATCGCCACGCGCTGGTTTGGCGCAACCGCAGGATGGCAGGCCGGCAGCCTGGCGGTGCTGATGCCGCTGTCCGGCAGCCTGGGCATCCTGGCCCTGCCGGACGTGCCGCTCGCTTTTGCGACGGTCCTGTGCGCGGGCGCCGGTGCGCGCCTGCTGCGCGAAGTCAGCGCAGCCGCGGTGGGCCAACTCGCGTTCGGCCTGGCTATCGGCGCGCTCAGCCACTACCGATTCGTGGGCGTGATCGGGGTTGGCTTCGCGGCGCTGCTGCTGCTCCCGGCCGGGCGCCGGATGCTGCGCGATCCGCGCGTCTGGGTCGCGTTGGGGTTGGGCGCGGCAGCATGGATGCCGCTGCTGGCCTGGAACCTGGAGAACGCGGATGCCGGCCTGCGCTTCCAGCTGCTGGATCGCCACCCGTGGTCATTCCAGCCAGGCGGCGGATGGTTTCTGCTGATCCAGCCGCTGCTGGTCACGCCGCTGCTGTTCGTGGCCATGCTGCAGGTTGCACTGCGCGCGGCGCGCAGCGGGCTGGACCTGTCCGTGCAGTGGCGCTTCCTGGGCCTGCTGGGCGGGCTCTCCACGCTTGGCTACTTCGCGGTGGGATTTTTCGCGGACACCGAGCGGGTCAGCTTCCATTGGCCGCTGCCCGGGTATCTCGCACTCTTGCCGGTCGTACCAATGTTGCTGCGCCAGTGGCCGCGCGGCTGGCGCATCGCAACCTGGGCCACGACGTGCCTGGCGCTGATGCTGGTACTCGGTTACTTCGTAATGCAATCCACCCCACGCTGGCGTGCACCGCTGGCCGCGCACAAGGTCTACAACGCCAACTTCGCCGGCTGGGATGAGCTGGCCGCGGCCGTGCGCGAAAGCATGGCGGAAATGCCGCCAGGTTCTCGCCTGCTGGTGGACAACTTCAAGTCCGGTGCGGAGCTGGGCTTCGCGCTGGGCAATCCAGGGATCCAGGTGTTGGACCATCCGCTCAATCATCAACACGGGCGCGCCCCGCAGCTGGCGCTGTGGGGGCTGGAGAGCGCCAGCGGGGAGGCCGTGCCGACCCTGCTGGTGGTGGGCAGCAGCGAGCTGCCATACAAGTCACTGCTGGCCTACTACCACCAGCTGTGCGGGAAACTGGGCCCGCTGCCCGCGCCGCGCGTGCTCAACGTCGACCATGGCCGGCAGCGATTCCTGATGTTCAAGCTTCCCGCCCAGCGCACGGCGGGCACCTGCACCGCGCCGGCATTTGCCTGGATCGATACGCCTGTCGCGGGCGCCAGCAGCGGTCGCCAGCTGCAGGTCAACGGCTGGGCGTTCAAGGATGGGGTGGGCCTGCGGGCGGTAGAAGTGCTGCTGGATGGCAAGCCGGTTGCGCAAGCCCGCTACGGTCTGCCCAGCCCCGGGACTGCGGCGTACTGGAAGATTTCAAACGACCCCAATCATCCGCAAGTCGGCTTCAGCGCAGATCTGGACCTGGCGTCGGCCAGCGCCGGCAGGCATTGGCTGGGCCTGCGTTTGCATGGACAGGACGGCAGCGTCGAGGATTGGCTGGAGCAGCCCCTGGATATTGCCGAATAGTCCGGTACAGAAGGGCTCAGGGCAGGGTGAAGCCTGCCTGGCGCAGCATCCTGGAAAGAGCAATCAGCGGCAGGCCCACCAGGGCCGTCGGGTCATGGCTGTCGATGCCCTCGAACAGAGTGATGCCCAGCCCCTCGCACTTGAAGCTGCCCGCGCAGTCCAATGGCTGCTCGGCATCCAGGTAACGCTCGATCTCGTCCGGGCGCAGGGTCCGGAAGCGCACTGTGGTGGTGTCGGCGGCTTCCAGCAGGAGCTCGCCGTTCAGCAGGCAAACCGCCGTGTGGAAGCGGATTTCCCGGCCGGACATGGCGCTGAGCTGGGCGAAGGCATTTTCGCGGGTACCCGGCTTGCCCATGGGCTGTGTGCCGAAGGCGGCCACCTGGTCGGCGCCGATCACCCAGGCCTCCGGGTGCTGAAGGGCGATCGCAACCGCCTTGGCGTGGGCCAGGCGCCGGGCCAGCGCGTCCGGGGCCTCGCCGGGCAGCACGGTTTCATCCACGTCAGGGCGGGAGATATGGAAGGGCAGCTGCAGCCGCTCCAGCAATTCGCGCCGGTAGCGCGAGGTCGAGGCCAGGATCAGCGGCATGCGGCGTTCCGTGGGAGGGGCCGGGCATTCTGAAGCCGGGGCTGGTCATGGGCAAACAGGCCGGTGTAACCCGCAGGCAGGTTTGACAGTGGCCGCCTCCATCCTTAACATTCAGCGGCTTATGTCCGCGAACGTACCCGAAATGCTGGATGCCTGGCGGATGGTGGCAGCCAGGCGCGGCTTCGACGGGCGCGTACCTCTGGCCAGCTTCACCCGCCTGCAGGGCCTGCTGCAGGATACCGAGGGCGATGTGGAGTTTTCGCTGCAGTTCGACAGCGACCCGTTGCTCAAGGTCCCGTTCGTGGAGTTGCGCATCGACGCCGTGTTGCCGCTGGAATGCCAGCGCGGACTGCGCCGGTTCCTGCTCCCGGTCAAGGTCACCCAGCGTCTTGGCCTGATCCGCGACGAGTCGGAGGAGGCCGCACTGCCCGGCGAGTATGAAGCGCTGCTGGTGCCCGGTAACGGGATGCTGCGGCTGATGGACCTGGTTGAGGATGAGCTGGTGCTGGCAGTTCCCGCGGTGCCGCTGGATCCGCAGTCGGAAGCAGTGGAACGCGACTGGCCGATACCGGAAGAAGAATTGGCGCAAGCCAACCCGTTCGCGGGGCTGGCTTCACTGAAGAAAAACTGATCCACGAATACCGGTCAACGCAGTACGGCCGGCTCCACCCACACACACGCAACACAGACAACAAGCTCGGAGCAAATCCATGGCAGTGCAGAAATCCCGCGTCACCCCATCCCGCCGTGGCCAGCGTCGTTCGCACGACAGCCTGACCGCCAAGCAGCTGGCCACCGATCCGACCAGCGGCGAGATCCACCTGCGCCACCACGTCACCGCCGACGGTTACTACCGTGGCAAGAAAGTGATCGCGACCAAGGCCGACCTGGTGGTCGAGGAAGATTGAGCCAGCCCCGTGCCAGTCCCTGCGGCTGCACAGCAATCCCTTGTAGTTGAGCTTGCGGCCGGCGCCCGGATCGCACAGCAGGAGTGGGCATGAGCGAGCGGGAACCAGGCAGTCACGCCATCAGCGGGCGCATCTATGCGCGCATCGCGGGCACCGGCAGCTACCTGCCCGATAAGCTCCTCACCAATGACGACCTGGCCAAGCAGGTCGACACCAGCGATGAGTGGATTCGCAGCCGCACCGGCATACGCCAGCGTCACATCGCCGCCGAAGGCCAGACCACGGGCGACCTGGGTTACGAGGCTGCACTGAAAGCGATGGAAGCGGCAGGCGTCAGCGCTGCCGATCTCGACATGATCGTGGTGGGTACCACTACCCCCGACCTGATCTTCCCGTCTACCGCGTGTCTGATCCAGGCCCGGCTGGGCGCCAATGGTTGCGCCGCGATGGACGTCAACGCGGCCTGTTCCGGGTTCGTCTACGCGCTCAGCGTGGCCGACAAGTTCATTCGCTGCGGTGACGCCAGAACCGTGCTGGTGATCGGCGCCGAAACCCTCAGCCGCATCGTCGACTGGACCGAGCGCACCACCTGCGTGCTGTTCGGTGACGGCGCCGGGGCGGTGGTGCTGAAGGCCGACAGTGAAACCGGGATCCTCAGCACCCACCTGCATGCCGACGGCGGCAAGAAGGAGCTGCTGTGGAATCCGGTGGGCGTATCGGTCGGCTTCCAGGCCGACCAGCCCAACGGCGGCGCACGCATCAAGATGAAGGGCAACGATGTGTTCAAGTATGCGGTCAAGGCGCTGGACAGCGTGGTCGACGAGACCCTCGAGGCCAACGGCCTGACCCAGCAAGACCTGGATTGGCTGATCCCGCACCAGGCCAACCTGCGCATCATCGAAGCCACGGCCAAGCGCCTGGGCATGCCGATGGAGCGGGTGGTGGTTACCGTCGACAGGCACGGCAATACCTCAGCCGCTTCGGTGCCGCTGGCGCTGGACGAGGCGGTGCGCTCGGGTCGAGTGCAGCGCGGCCAGCTGCTGCTGTTCGAGGCCTTTGGCGGCGGCTTCACCTGGGGCTCTGCGCTGTTGCGCTACTGAGCGCAGCGCTTCGGCGCCTTGCCGCACATACGCAGTGGTACAGACGGTTCCGCCGCTTCACGCTTATCATCGCCACACACTCAACGGCGGATCATCGCGTGACTCCAGCGCTGCACACTTCCCCGAACCTGGCCTTCGTATT
>JAJAZJ010000113.1 GCA_026785795.1 Pseudoxanthomonas sp. | reverse complement strand
GCATGGCCCGGTGGGTCTGCCAGGACGTCTGGGGTGGTCATCGTTGCTTACCTGAGCAGTCGGAACTGAAGGGCGCAACAGCGTCTGCGCCAGGAATGGCCAGCCCGACTCCCTGGGCAACGAGTGCAGCCATGCGCCGCCATCTTAATGCGGCTTGTCGTGTTTGCCGTGCGCCGCGGTTTGCATGGGGGTCCGTCGCATCGGAGCCCGGGTTCGTGCCGGGCCAAGCACAAAAGCATCGCGGGCAGGGCCCGCTCCTACCGCTACGATCAGGCGCCTTCTGTCGGGCGCGTTCCTCCCTGTGGGAAAGGGCGCTGAAGGCGGGAGAGAGGTAGGCCGGAACCAGTAGATTTTCAGTCATTCGCATGTGTGTCGAGTGCCCCCCACTCGATGCGCTTCAGATACCAGACCGGAAGCAGGCTCCGGCGGCCCCTCTCCCGGCTTGTCGGCCATCCTCTCCCACAAGGGGAGACGGAGAGCTTCGAATCAATCGCGGAACAAAGTTTCCGGGTATTCCGGCTTCTGTTCACGGGCCAGCAGCTGCTGCAGGGCGGCGGCGGGGCTGAGGTCGCCGTGCAGGAGCGAGCGCACCGCGCTGGAAATGGGCAGATCGATGCCGTGGCGGTCGGCCAGGCGCATCACTTCATCGGCGGTCTGCACCGATTCCACCACCTGGCCGATCTCGCGCACCGCGTCCTGCAGCGACTGGCCGCGGCCCAGGGCCAGGCCAAGGCGGCGGTTGCGCGACAGGTCGCCGGTGCAGGTCAGCACCAGATCGCCCAGCCCGGCCAGGCCCATCACGGTTTCAGGCTTGGCCCCGATCGCGGCGGACAGGCGCAGCATCTCGTTGAGGCCGCGGGTGATGATGCCGGCGCGTGCGTTCAAACCCAGCTGCATGCCGTCGGCGGCACCGGTGGCGACGGCCAGCACGTTCTTCATCGCTCCGCCCAGTTCCGCGCCGACCATGTCATCGCCGGTATACGCGCGAAACGCCGGGCCGTGCAGGACTTCGGCCACGCGCTGGGCGAAATCCGGATCGCCGTGCACGGTCAACGCGGTGGGCAAACCTTCAGCGACTTCCTTGGCGAACGACGGGCCGGTGACCACCGCCAGCGGAACCGACGGGCCCAGGATGTCTTCGGCCACTTCGTGCAGGAAGCGCCCGGAACCCGGCTCGAAGCCCTTGGTCGCCCAGGCCACGCCCGCAGCGGCGGGCCGCAGCGGTGCCAGCAGGTGCAGGGTTTCGGTGAAGGCGTGCGAGGGCACCACCACCAGCACCAGATAGGCACCGTGCAGGGCGGCGGCGAGGTCGGTGGTGGCGCGCAGGGTGTCCGGCAGGGCGACGCCGGGCAGGTAGCGGGTGTTCTCGTGCTGCTGGTCGATGGCGGCGGCGATCGCGGCGTCGCGACCCCACAGCGTGACCGCATGGCCGTGGCGGGCCATCAGCGCCGCCAGCGCGGTGCCCCAGGAACCTGCGCCGAGTACCGCGATGTTCAAGGAGTGCGTCATGCGTCAGCCCCTGTGGTCAACCTCTTGCCGCAGCGGGCGACAGGGTCGGAAGGTTTGCACGGCGGCAAAGCTCCCCCGCGAACGGGGAAGCAAGACCGCAGCAGCTTAGACGTTGCCGACCGGTTCGGTGCTGGACAGCTCACCTGCGGCAGCCTGCGCCGCGCGCTGGCGCACCGAATCCATGTACAGGCCTTCAAAGTTGATCGGCTGCAGGAAGAACGGCGGAAAGCCGCCGGCCTGGATCAGATCGCTGAGCAGCTGGCGCACGTACGGGAACAGGATGTTCGGGCACTGGGTGCCCAGCAGCCCGTCCATTACGTGCGGCTCCAGGCCGGCCAGGCCAAACACGCCTGCCTGCTGGAGCTCGGCCACGTAGGCGGTCTTGTCGCCGGCCTTGCAGGTCAGGGTGACGGCCAGCACCACCTCGAAGCTGCTTTCGGCCAGCTGCTGGACGCGCTGGTTCAGGTTGAGCTGCAGTTCGGGCTGCACGCTCTCGTTGAAAATGGCCGGGGCGCCCGGGACTTCGAACGAGACGTCCTTGACGTAGATTTTCTCGATCGTGAAAACGGTGCCTGCGGCTTCGTCAGGCGCGGCCGCGCCGTTGGTGGTTTCGTCGGACATGTGCGTACTCCGTGAATCTTCGGGAAAGTGTGGGCAGGAATAAATCGGCGATCATCTGAAGGAATGGCGACATACCCGTCCCGGTTCAAGGGCGCGGGCCGCTGCAGGGCGCGGTTCAGCGGCCCTTGACCAGCGGCAGGTCGGCCTGCTGCCAGGCGGCCACGCCACCGTCCAGCCAGGACACGTTCTGGAAGCCGGCCTTTTTCAGGCGCTGGGCCGCCGAGGCCGATGCAGCGCCGTTGCGGCACACCACCACTACCGGCAGCGCCTTGGCCGGGTTCAGCAGCTTGCTCTCCGGGTCAAACTGGCTGGGGGTGACGTTGCGACTGCCGGCGATATGGCCCTTTTCGAAATCACCGATGGCCGACAGGTCCACCACCAGCGCGTTGTCGCGGTTGATCAGCGCGGTCAGCTGGGCCGGGGCAAGGGCCGCGTAGCCGCGGAACAGGCGCATGATCTCGGTCACGATGATGGCGACGGTGAGGCCCAGCAGGGCCGTGGTCAGCAGCGGAGACGAGCTGGCAAAAGCCTGCAGTTGATCGAAATTCACGGGAATCGGTGGGGGCAAAAACGGGCCGCGATTGTCGCATATGCGGGGCGGGAGGTTGCGGATTGTTGTTGCCTGGCACCTGACGAACAGGAGCAGGCGGCCCTATTCCGACAATCTGCCGCCAGCAACCCGCGGTTTCCCGGCGGCGGCCCCTACTGACCGTTCCATAGGTCCGGCAGTCCGACCACCAGCCACCAGCGCTTGGTCACCGGATCCCAGCGCCATTGCTCCCGATAGCGCACGGTGCGTTCAGCCATGGTGTGGCGGTTGATCGCCCGCAGTTCGATGTTGCGAACCACGTCGCCGTTGTCGGCCAGCGAGGTCGTGTGGTCGCTGTAGCCCGATACCTGGATCTGCCGGTAGCGCTCGAACGCCAGCTCGGTCATGGGGTGGGCCAGGCGATAGGCCGGATCGACCAGCTCCCAGGCCTGTTCGAACTCGCCCCAGCGGATCGCTGCCGCATAGGCGGACTGCAGCTTGGTCAGCTGCGCGGCGTTCGGCTGGCGCTTGCCTGCCGCCTGGGCCGGAACTACGGCCATGAGCAGCACCGCCAGCGTGGCCATCAGCAACATGAGCTTGCGCATCGCTTGGATTTCCTGGCCGCCTGTGCGCTGCATCCTACCCTTTCGCGATTGCCGCATAGCGGCCGCTGAATTCGGCCGCCACCCCGCCTTCAGGCAGGCGGATCACGGACTGCAGGGCGATCCGCGCGCGTCCACGGGCGCTAAAGCTTGCCAGGAATGCGTCCCAGTCCTCGCCGGGTGCGATCCATGCCTCGGCGTGCAGATCCGCATAGAGCGGTTTGCGGTATGCCGCCGTGCTGTCGGCCACGTAGACATCGGCTTCCAGCCCGGCCAGGCGCAGGCGCACCATCACCAGGCCCCAGCTGGCGAAGGTCATCAGCGAGTTCATGCTGCCGCCAAAAACGCTGCCCTTGTCGTTGAGGTTGGGGGCCAGCGGCGCATGCAGATGCAATCGCTCGCCGTCATAGGCAGCGACGGTAATGCCGATCGCCGCCACCGGGACCATGCTGCGGGCGTAGTTGTCGAGTGCCTTCAGCGCAGCGGCTTGAGGATCCGGATCGGAATTCATGGGCGCCTGACATAATCCGTGCATGGCTTTCGCCGAACCGCCCGGATGGTACGTCATCTCGCTGCGCCCACGCGGTGAGCACGCCCCGATGCGCCGCGCCGCCGCGCGCCAGGGTGCCCGCCTGCTGGCGCTCTCGCCGTGGCGGTTGGCGCTGCATGACGACCCAGCGACACGCCGGGCGCTGGGCCTGGCGCTCGCCGCGTCGCGGGTGCTGTTCACCAGCCCGGCGGCGGTGCGTGCCGCAGCGGCGCTGCAGGTGCTGCGCAGTTCACCCCGCCAATCCCTCGTCGCAGTGGGGGCCGGGACCGCGCAGGCATTGCGGCAGGCCGGCGTTGACGCGTTGGAATCCCCTTCGCGCATGGATAGCGAGGGCGTGCTTGGCCTGCCCTGCCTGCAGTCGGTGGAGGGGATGGAGGTGGGCCTGGTC
>JAJAZJ010000112.1 GCA_026785795.1 Pseudoxanthomonas sp. | reverse complement strand
CTTTGCACGACTGCACTGGCGCGGCCGTTCTGGGTCAGCACCACCGTATCGGTCTGTTCCTGAAGCTGCTTCAGCCACTGGCTGGCGTCGGCCTTGAAGTCGCTCAGGCGGATGATCGCGTCGCCCATACAGTCACCTTCATTCGGTCCTAATTCTGTCTGCAGTGTAGCGCCCCGCAGTCCGCTTGCCCGCTCACGCGTCGCGCCCGTTGGCCAGCCCTGCCAATGCCGCACCGCTCAGGCGCTGCACGGTCCACTCGTCCAGCGGCACCGCGCCCAGTTCGCGGTAGAAGGCGATGGCCGGGGCATTCCAGTCCAGCACGGACCATTCGAATCGCCCGCAGTTGCGCGCAACCGCCAGCTGGGCCAGATGGATCATCAGTCGGCGGCCGAGGCCCAGCCCGCGGAATGCGGGGCGCACGAACAGGTCTTCCAGGTACAGCCCACGCTGGCCCAGGAAGGTGGAGAAGTTGTGGAAGAACAGGGCGAAGCCGGCGGGCTGTCCATCCACTTCGGCGATCACCACCTCGGCCGCGGGGTTTTCGCCGAACAGCTCCGCTGCCAGCATGGCTTCATCGGCCACGGCCTCGTGCGCGAGCTTTTCGTATTCGGCGAGTTCGCGGATGAAGGCGAGGATGTGCGGCACGTCGTCGGAAGACGCAGGACGCAGGACAATCTTCGAATCTGGTGCATTCCTATCGACCAAAGCAGGCTCCGACTGAGTTTTGGATTCCCTTCTACCACCGGTGCCCGACCGGTGTGCACGGCTGGGAAGGTAGCGCACCGCGCCGGATGAGGGAATGAAACCCACTCGCCATCCAGAATGTGTGCAATCCGGGCGGTTCACGCCCTCATCCGCCCTGCGTGCACCTTCTCCCACAGGGAGAAGGACGGCAAAGCAATCAGCCCGCGAACTTCTTCTTCACCAGCGCCGATACCAGGCCCATGTCGGCCTGTCCGGCCAGCTTTGGCTTCAACACGCCCATCAGCTTGCCCATGTCGGCCGGGCCGATGGCGCCCCCGCTCTCATGGGTCAGGCTGGCGATGGCTTCGTCGATGGCGGCCTGGATCTCGGCTTCGCCCAGCTTGGTCGGCAGGTACTTTTCGATGACCACGATCTCGGCGCGCTCGATCGCGGCCAGGTCTTCGCGCCCGGCGGCTTCGAACTGGCTGACGGAATCCTTGCGCTGCTTGACCATTTTTTCCATCGCGGCGATGACGGCCGGGTCGTCCAGCTCGATGCGCTCGTCCACTTCACGCTGCTTGATGGCGGCGTTGATCAGGCGCACCACGCCCAGGGTCTGCTTGTCGCCGGCTTTCATGGCGGCCTTCATGTCATCGACTAGCTGCTGTTTTAGGGTCATTTGGGGATTCGGGATTCGGGATTGGAGAATGGGGATTGGGGATTGGGGATCGGTCAGTCAAGCAAGGAAATCGCTTTTACGAATCCCGAATGTCTAATCCCCCCGAAAAAACACAAAAAGCCGGCTACGCTCGCGCGTGCCGGCTTCTGGAGTGCCTTCCTTGAGAACTCCGCACGTTTGATGTGCGGGCGCTCGCGGACAGACCTGCGTACCGCGCTCAGTACAGGCGCTGGCGCTTGGTGACGTCGCGTGAGCTGCGGCGCAGCTGGCGCTTTACCGCGGCGGCGGCCTTGCGCTTGCGCTCCTGGGTCGGCTTTTCGTAGAACTCGCGCTTGCGGGTTTCGGCCAGTACACCGGCCTTTTCGCAGGTGCGCTTGAATCGACGCAGGGCAAACTCAAACGGCTCGTTTTCGCGAACTTTGACGCTGGGCATGGAATCTCCGGGACACAAACAACCGGGTAGGTCCCGGCGAGCCGCGTATGATAACGGCAGCCCGGGGCCGGCTGCAAGCCGCCCGCAGGCTGCCGGGCCGGCCCCGGCGCTTGAAAACCCTGCCCCCAACGCCCCATTCCAGGCCCATGCGCGTCCTAGGTATCGAGACCTCCTGCGACGAAACCGGTGTGGCCGTCTACGATACGGCCCGGCCGGGCAGCGCCGGGCTGCGCGCCCATGCGGTCTACAGCCAGATCGCCCTGCATGCCGAATACGGGGGCGTGGTGCCCGAGCTGGCCAGCCGTGACCACGTGCGCAAGCTGCTGCCCCTGATCCGGCAGACCCTGGCTGAAGCCGGTCTCGGACTGGATGAGATTGACGGCGTGGCCTATACCGCCGGTCCCGGCCTGGCCGGCGCACTGCTGGTGGGCGCCGGGGTTGCCCGGTCCCTGGCCTGGGCGCTGCAGGTGCCCGCGCTGGGGGTGCACCATATGGAAGGCCACCTGCTGGCGCCGCTGATGGAGGACGACCCGCCGCAGGCCCCGTTCGTGGCCCTGCTGGTCTCCGGTGGCCACACCCAGCTGGTCGCGGTGGAGGCCATTGGCCGCTATCGGCTGCTGGGTGAAACCCTGGACGATGCGGCTGGCGAAGCCTTCGACAAGACCGCCAAGGTCATGGGCCTGCCGTATCCCGGCGGCCCGCAGCTGGCGGCGCTGGCCGAAAGTGGCCATCCGGGTCGCTACAGGTTCTCACGCCCGATGACCGACCGACCCGGGCTGGACTTCAGCTTCAGCGGGCTCAAGACCCAGGTGCTGCTGGCCTGGCGCAACAGCGACCAGTCCGACGCTACCCGCGCCGATATCGCGCGCGGTTTCGAGGATGCGGTGGTCGACACCCTGGCCATCAAGTGCGAACGCGCGCTGGACGCCGCCGGCAGCAACACGCTGGTGGTGGCTGGCGGGGTAGGCGCCAACAAGCGCCTGCGGGCCAGGCTGCACGAAATCGCGGCCAAGCGCGGCGGCCGCGCCTGCTTCCCGCGCCCCTCGCTGTGCACCGACAACGGCGCAATGATTGCCTTCGCCGGCGCCCTGCGCCTGCAGGCCGGCCAGCACGAAGCGGCCGCGATCAAGGTGATGCCGCGCTGGGATATGGCGACCTTGCCGCCGCTGGCGGCCGCAGGGGATTGGGGATTGGGGAATCGGGAATCGTAAGAGCGATCTCCGCGCTTGACGTTACTATTCCCTATTCCCTATTCCCTCTTCCCCACCCATGGACAAAGTCTTCATCGAAGGTCTCGAGATCGACGCCCTGATCGGCATTTACGATTGGGAGCGGCGCGTGCGGCAGACGCTGCGTCTGGATCTGGAGATGGGCTTTGACAACCGCAGGCCGGCGGCGAGTGACGACATTGCCGATACGCTCAACTACAAGGCGGTGAGCAAACGGCTGGTGCAGGTGGTGTCCGAATCCGGGTACGGGCTGGTGGAAACCCTGGCCGAACGTTGCGCCGAGGTGGTGCTGCAGGAATTTGCGGTGTCGTGGCTGCGCCTGAAGCTCAGCAAGCCCGGTGCGGTGCGCGGTGCGGTGGCGGTGGGCGTCATCATCGAGCGCAGCGCTGGCTGATGGGCACCGCCTACCTCAGCCTGGGCAGCAACGTCGAACCCGAGCACAACCTGCGCCTGGCGCTGCACGCGCTGCGCGCACGGTTTGGCGAAGTGCTGGCTTCACCGGTCTACCGCACCGTGGCCGTCGGCTTCGATGGCCCGGACTTCCTCAACTCGGCGGCAGTGCTGGAGTCCGACCTGGGCCCGCATCAGCTGAACACCTGGCTGCATGCGCTGGAAGACCAGCAGGGCCGCGACCGCAGCGGGCCGCGATTCGGCAATCGCCCGCTCGACATCGACCTGGTGTTCTATGACGACCTGGTGCTGGAAGGTCCCGGCAACCTGCAGATCCCGCGCGATGACCTGCGCCACGCCTTCGTTCTCAAACCCTTGGCTGACATCGCGCCGGCGTTTCGCGATCCCTCGCGCGGAGAAACGCTGGCGACGCTGTGGGCAGCACATCCCGACCGCGCACGCGCCTTCGAGATCGTGCCCATCGATTGAACCTGCAGGGTGTTGTAGGAGCTGCGCAAGCTGCGACCGTGGACACAATGCAGATTCCGATGTGCCGCATTGTCGATGTCGCAGCTTGCGCAGCGCCTACAAAATCCGATGTCGCAGCTTGCGCAGCTCCTACGCAAGTGCGGATGCGATGATCAGCCCGAGAGCAGGCGGCCGCCGTCCACGGCGATGACCTGCCCGGTGGTGTAGCTGGCACGGCACAGCAGCCAGTGCACGGTTTCGGCAATTTCCTCCGGCGTGCCGGTGCGCGCAAGGGGCGTGCGCGCCAGCATCGCCTGCTGCTTGGCTTCACTGACTTCGTTCTCGGCCCAGAGGATGGCGCCCGGCGCGACCGCGTTGACCCGCACCTCCGGCCCAAGCTCCACTGCCAGCGACTGGGTCGCCATCACCAGCGCCGCCTTGGCCATGCAGTAAAGCGTATGCCCGGGCAGCGGACGCTGTGCGTAGATATCCACCAGGTTGACGATGGCTCCGTGTGCAGCCTTCAGGTGCGGTGCGGCCGCCTGCGACAGGAAGAACGGCGCACGCGCGTTGGCCGCGAACATGTCGTCCCAGTCCTGCGCGGTAGCGCTGCCCACCGGTGTGGGACGAAACGCCGATGCATTGTTGACCAGCGCATCCAGCCGGCCGAAACGTGCCACCGCCTGGGCAACCAGCTCGGGCAGTCGATCGAATTCGGACAGGTCCGACTGCACCGCAATCACGCTGCCGGCGCGCACGCCCTCCAGCTCGCGCAGCAAGGCCTGCAT
>JAJAZJ010000111.1 GCA_026785795.1 Pseudoxanthomonas sp. | reverse complement strand
GTCTTGTCCTGGTCGCCGCCGCCCTCCTGGTTGGTGGCGGCCAGAAAATCGGCCTGCTTGGGGGTCAGCGGGGTCTGGGTCTGGCTGAGGATCACGTCCAGGGTGGGCACCACCGGCGCGGCGTCATCCAGGGCGAAGCCCAGGCCCAGCACCAGCATCCCGTGCACGATCAGCGACAGGGCCAGGGTGGCGCTGAGGCGCTGGCTTTCGCCTGGCTTGGGGGCGGCGACAGCGGGCATTGCGACTAACGCCCCTCTCGCTGCGGGAGAGGGGCCGGGGTGAGGGCGCGGCGGAGTCCAGGTACTGCCGGTGTCATTGACTTCGCCGTGCCCTCATCCGCCCTTCGGGCACCTTCTCCCGGCGGGAGAAGGGAAGCGCGTGTCGACAGCCTGGACGTGTCAGTCATCCGCCAGCCGCCGCTCAATCGCGTCGAACAACAGCCCCGCGATGTTCAGGCCGAACTGCGCGTCAAGCTCGCGCACGCAGGTAGGGCTGGTGACGTTGACCTCGGTCAGGTAGTCGCCAATCACGTCCAGGCCCACGAACAGCATGCCGCTGGCCCGCATCAGCGGGGCTACCTGGGCGGCGATCCAGCGCTCGCGTTCGCTGATCGGCCGGCCCTCGCCGCGGCCGCCGGCGGCCAGGTTGCCGCGGAACTCGTCGCCCTGCGGAATCCGCGCCAGCACGTAGTCCACCGGCACCCCGTCGACCAGCAACACGCGCTTGTCGCCGTCCGTGATCCCGGGGATGAACTGCTGGGCCAGGGTCAGCTGGCCGTCGCCGACCAGAGTCTCCAGGATCACGTTCAGGTTGGGGTCGCCGGCGCGGGCGCGGAAGATCGAGCGCCCGCCCATCCCGTCCAGCGGCTTCAGCACCGCTTCGCCGTGTTCGGCCACGAAGGCCTTCAGCGCGGCCGGGTCGCGGCTGACCAGAGTAGGGGGGCAGCACTGAGGGAACAGCAGCGCGGCCAGCTTCTCGTTGTAGTCGCGTAGGCCCTGCGGGTCATTGACCACCAGCGCCCCGGCGGCCTGGGCCAGGCTGAGGATGTGGGTGTCATACAGGTACTGGTCGTCAAAGGGGGGGTCCTTGCGCATCAGCACCGCCTGGCCGGGGCCGAAGGCCAGATCCACAACCTCGCCCAGGCCATACCAGTCCGCGGGGTCGTCGCGGACTTCCAGCGGCGCGGCGCGGGCCACGGCCCGGCCATCGCGCAGGGCCAGCGCCCCGGGCAACACATAGTGAAGCCGGTGGCCACGCCGCTGGGCCTCCAGCAGCAGGGCGAAGGTGGTGTCCTTGGCGATCTTGATCGACCCGATGGGGTCCATCACCACGATGACATCGAGCGGCATGGGGGCGGTATTCCGGCTTGTGCGACAATCGGAATGTTAGCAGGCGCAAAATGCGACGAAGTTCGCATCGCGGCATTCAGCTACCCCCCCAATCACAGGCGCAGCTTGACAGTGCGTGCAGTTGTTGGGATATAGGGAGCTACGCAGCGGTGCCGTTTCCACAAGAAGTGCCGCGCATGGGGATATAAGAGTAATGACAGAGCATGACAGCCCGGCCGGGGGATTCAGGGGCCTCCGGGTGATGGTGATTGACGATTCCAAAACCATTCGTCGCACCGCCGAAAGCCTGCTGAAGCGGGAAGGCTGCGAAGTGGTCACGGCTACCGATGGCTTTGAAGCCTTGGCCAAGATCGCCGACCAGCAGCCGCAGATCATCTTCGTGGACATCATGATGCCGCGCCTGGATGGCTACCAGACCTGCGCGCTGATCAAGAACAACCAGGTGTTCAAGAGCACCCCGGTGATCATGCTGTCCTCCAAGGACGGCCTGTTCGACAAGGCGCGTGGCCGCATTGTCGGCTCCGAGCAGTACCTGACCAAGCCTTTCACTCGCGAAGAGCTGCTCGACGCGATTCGTAACCATGTTGGCTGACGCTGAGGACTGGATGCCATGAGCCGCGCCCCATTCGATGTCCTGGCCGAATACGAGCGCCGCAGCCTGGCCCACGCCGTGGCCCTGCCGGCGCGCGAAGCGCAGCAGGACCAGTGGCGCGGGGTCGGCTATCGGGTCGGCCAGCGGCGCCTGGTCTCGGGTTTCGAGGACGTGGTGGAAATCGTGGCGCTGCCGCCGACCACCCCGGTCCCGGGCGCACAGCCCTGGCTGCTGGGCATCGGCAACCTGCGCGGCAACCTGTTCCCGGTGATCGACCTGAAGTACTTCATGGAAGGCGAGCGCACCGTGCTGCAGGAAGGCCAGCGCGTGCTGGTGATGCGCCAGGCCGGCGGCGACGTGGCCCTGACCATCGACGAACTCTACGGGCAGCGCAGCTTCAGCGAGGACCAGGGCATCGAGCCCGGCAGCCTGGCCGACGGGCGTTACGGGCATTTCGTGGACCGCGCGTTCCGCGGCGAGGAGCATGACTGGGGGGTCTTCGCACTTGCGCTGCTGGCGCGCACCCCCGAGTTCCGCCAGGCCGCGCTGTAGGGGGCATTACCCGCATCACGGGCTGTGGGACGCGGCCCGGCACGACCACCACGGCAGGTGGGATCCGGAACCGGTGCCTGGCATTGGTTCCACCGGGGGGTGGTCCGGCGCAGACATTGCACGGACTGGCCGAATGGAAGAATTTGCGGACATTTCGCTTAATTTCAGGGGTTGACTGATGAGTACTGCACCGGATTCACCCAAGGCCAGCAAGCTGGGCTCCCTGGGGAGCAGCTTCTGGCTTCTGCTGCTGGCGCTGTCGGTCATCCTGTTCGGCGCCAACACCGGCGTGGCCACTTACGAGGGCAGCCGCCTGTCCGGCGCCGGCACCGGCGCGGCCGACCTGCAGGTGCTCTCGCAGCAGCTGGCCAATCAGGGCCGCGAGGCCGTGCAGGGCAACCCAGAGGCCTTCAAGGAGTTCAAGTCCACCAAGTCGCAGATCGACTCCACCATCGCCACGATGAAGAGCCGCTTCGGCGACGAAGGCGCGATATCCGGGCCGCTGAGCAGGCTGGACGCCACCTGGGTCCCGCTGGGGAAGGGCGCAGAGCAGCTGATCGCCAGTGAAACCGCGGTGCTGGCCCTGGCCGGCAACGCCGACCGCTTCACCGGCCAGGTGCCGCAGCTGCAGGCCCAGTTGAACGAAGTGGTGCGCGCCATGTCCGCCAGCGGCGCGGCTTCCTCGCAGATCTATGGCGCCCTGCAGCAGGTGGTAGTGGCCGGCACCATGGCCCGCCGGGTGACCGAAATGCGCGCCGGTGGTCCGGGTGCGGCGGCTGCGGCCGACGCGCTGGTCCGCGACGCCCAGGTGTTCGGCCAGGTGCTGGAAGGCCTGAGTCAGGGCAATGCCGACCTGGGCGTCGCCCCGGTGCGCAACCCCGCCGCAGTCGCGTCGCTGCGGCAGTCGCAGACCCTGTGGACCACGATGAAGAAGGACCTGGACGCGATCCTGGGCAGCGCCAAGGATCTGGCCGTTGCGCAGTCTTCGGCGGCCAGCCTGACCGAAGGCTCGTCGCAGATGCTTGAGGACAGCAAGAAGCTGTTCGACGCGTTCTCCGCGTTCGGCTCGGTGCGCGATACGCGCCTGTTCCCGAATTTCTGGATTTCAGTGGTGTCCGGCGCGCTGCTGCTGCTGTCCATCATTGGTTTGCTCTGGAGCCTGTATCGCACGCGCCAGCGCGAGCAGGAAAACCGCTACCAGACCCAGGTGGAATTCAACAGCCGCAACCAGCAGGCCATCATGCGGCTGCTGGATGAAATCAGCTCGCTCGGCGAGGGCGACCTGACCGTCAAGGCCACGGTCACCGAGGACATGACCGGCGCCATCGCCGACGCCATGAATTACGCCGTGGACGAGCTGCGCAACCTGGTCACCACCATCAACGACACCACGGTGCAGGTGGCCGCATCCACCCAGGAAACCCAGGCCACCGCGCTGCAGCTGGCGGAAGCGGCAGGCCACCAGTCCGACCAGATCAACAGCGCCTCCGAGCGCATCAGCGAAATCGCGCTCAGCATCGACCAGGTTTCGCGCAACTCCACCGAGTCGGCCGAAGTGGCGCAGCGCTCGGTGCAGATCGCGACCGAAGGTGCCGGCGTGGTGCGCGAAACGATCCGCGGCATGGATCAGATCCGCGACCAGATCCAGGAAACCTCCAAGCGCATCAAGCGCCTGGGCGAATCCTCGCAGGAGATCGGTTCGGTGGTTGAACTGATCAACGATATTTCCGAGCAGACCAACATCCTGGCGCTCAACGCCGCGGTGCAGGCGGCCTCGGCCGGCGAGGCGGGCCGCGGTTTCGCGGTGGTGGCCGACGAAGTGCAGCGCCTGGCAGAGCGCACGTCCGGTGCCACCCGGCGCATCGAGTCCCTGGTCCAGACCATCCAGGCCGACACCAACGAGGCGGTCAGCTCGATGGAACAGACCACCTCCGAAGTGGTGTCCGGCGCACGCCTGGCCGAGGACGCGGGCACCGCACTGGGCGAGATCGAGCGCGTGTCCAGCGCCCTGAACGACCTCATCAAGAACATCTCCAGGGCCGCGCAGAAGCAGTCGCTGGCCGCAACCGACATCACCCAGAGCATGGGCGTGATCCGCCAGATCGCCTCGCAGACCTCACTGGGTGCCGGGCAGACCGCCGAGTCGATCGGCCACTTGACCGAACTGACCGCGGAACTGCGTCGCTCGGTCGCCGACTTCAAGCTGCCGGGCTGAGGGTCAGGGACGACTACGGCATGAAGCTGCGAATTTCCCGGCCACACCGCGGGCTGCCGCATGGCAGCCGCGGTCGCATGCATCGAGCGCGCCAATGAGCGCGATCCGCGAGGCCATGAGCCACGCCGTGCTGGGCTGGGTCAAGCCCGAGCTGGACGAAACCCTTCGCCTGGCGCGACAGGAGGTGGAATCCTTCGTCGAGGAACCGGCAGACACCACGCGCATGAATTTCTGCGCCGGCTACCTGCACCAGGTGCAGGGCACCCTGCGCATGGTCGAGCTGTATGCCCCGGCCATGGTGGCCGAGGAGCTGGAGCTGCTGGCGCGTGCGCTGGAGTCGAATACCACCACGGACCGCGACGAGGCCTGCAGTACGCTCATGCGCGGCACCGTGCTGCTGCCCGATTATCTTGAGCGCCTGCAGGACGGACACCGCGACATCCCGATCGTGCTGCTGCCGCTGCTCAACGACATCCGCGCCGCGCGCGGCGAGTCGGGGCTGAGCGAAAGCGTGCTGTTCGCACCGGACCTCGAGCAACCGCTGCCGCACGCCCTGCCGCTGCCCGAAGCCATGCCGGGGCAGGCGCGCAAATCGCGCGTTGGCGACGCCCAGGCCCAACTTGAGCTGGCGGTGGGTGCGTGGACCGACGAGCTGTCCACGGCCAATGCCGCGATCCTTGCAGATACCAGCATGCGCCTGCTGGAGAACGTGGAGCCGGTGGCCACCCGGCGCATGCTGTGGGTTGCAGGCAATGTCGCCGAAGCCATGCGTGACGGTGCGCTGGAAGCATCGCCGGCGCTGCGCCAGGCCTATGCCGGCGTGGCGCGCGAAGTACGCGTGGCCCTGAACGACGGCGGGATCGCCTCCGGCGCGCCCAGCCAGGAGCCCACCCGCCAGCTGCTGTACCTGGTCAGCCAGGCCGGCAACGTGGCGCACGCGTCGCTTGATTCCCTGCGCAATGCGTTCAACCTGGATGTGGACTCGCCCAGCGAGGCCGAGATCGACCACGCCCGCGGCAGCGTCAGCGGACGCAACCGCGCACTGCTGGACACGGTGGGAACCGCAGTCAAGGAGGAACTGCTGCGGATCAAGGATGCGCTTGACCTGCACCTGCGCACCGGCGCCGAACTGGGCGCGCTGCAGACCCAGGTGGTGGAGCTGGGCAAAGTGGCCGATACCCTGGGCATGATGGGCCTGGGCGTTGCCCGCGGGGTCGTCGTGCAGCAGCGCGACGCGCTGGCAGAAATGGTCCAGGGCATGCGGCCGCTGGACGAGGGCGCGCTGCTGGACATCGCCGGCGCGCTCCTGTACGTGGATGCATCACTCGATGACCAGGTGTCGCGCCTGGGGCACTCGGACAGCGCAGCCGCGGATGAAACGGCCAGCGCCGAGTCGCGGCGCACGCTCGAAGCACTGGCCCAGGAGGCCATCC
>JAJAZJ010000110.1 GCA_026785795.1 Pseudoxanthomonas sp. | reverse complement strand
CGCAGGGCGTGCGCGATCACTGCCGGGTCGCCGCAGTTGCCCAACACGGGCACGATCTCCAAGTCAGGGAAGGCACGGCTCAGTTCCGCGTGTGCGGTTATCAGCGCCAGTTCGTCGATCTCCAGCAGCGCAATGCGCTGGGCACCGTGGCGCGCACACTGCCGGCACAGCTCCGAGCCAATCGAACCGCCCGCCCCCGTCACCAGCACGCTGCGTCCGCCCAACCAGACGCGGATCAACTTCCAGTCAGGCATCACCTGCTTGCGTCCCAGCAGGTCGTCGATCGCCACTTCCTTCAACTCGCCGGGCAGCGAACGCCCCTCCAGCACGTCAACCATGCGCGGCACGGTGCGGAACGGCAAGCCCGTGCTCTCGCACAGCGCCACCACGCGCTGCATGGCGGCCGCATCGAGTGAAGGCATTGCGATCACGATCAATCGCGCCGCGGTTTCGCGGGCAATGAGCTGGGCATCGGACAGCCGTCCGAGCACCTGCACCCCGTGCAGCTTGGTTCCCTGCAGCCGCGCCGAATCATCCAGCAAACCTACCGGTTGGTAGGCACCGCTGCGGCGCAGGTCGCGCACCAGCGCCTCGCTGGCCCTGCCCGCGCCGAGGATCAGCACGCGCATCGCGCTGCCGGCCTTCATGTCGGTATTTTGATTGTCCTTCCATGCCCGGTACATCAGGCGTGGCATGCCCAGCAGGCCCGCCAGCGCAAACGGATACATGATCAGCACCGCCCTGGGCACCGTACCCAAGCGGTTGTAGAGGGCCAGCCCCAGCGAAATCGCCAGCAGCCCCACGACCCCTGCTTTCAGGATGTTCCACAGGTCGGGCACGCTGGCGAAGCGCCACAGGCCGCGGTACAGGCCTACCCACCAGAACACCAGGCCCTGGGCCAGCAGCACGATGGCTATCTCGGGCGACCAGAGCGGGTACCGAATCGGATCGGGCAACATCGCGTAGCGGAGGTGGTGCAGCGCCTGCCAGCAGAGCCAGACCATCAGCAGATCATGCCCGACCACGGTCAACCGGGGTAACAGGGCAGCCATACGCTCACGCCATGGACTCACGGTTGCGTTTCCTTGCCCATCGGTACGTCCTTGCGCAAGCGCGCCCAAAGCAGAATGGCCAGCAGGTACCAGAGTACTCCCGCCCCAAGCACCGTCCAAGGGCGCCAGCTTATGCCAGCCAGCATCAGGATCACACCCACCCCGGTGAACGTCGCATACGCAAGGGTTGCCGGAACGTGATTGCCGGCACGCTTCGCCCACGCCTGGTAAGCGTGGCTGACGTGGGGAGTCCACCAGCGCTGCCCCGTGAGCATGCGGGTCAACAGGGTGAAGGCCGCGTCCACGCCGAAGGCTGCCAGGGGCAACAGCAGCAATGGCCAGTACAGCCCGCTCCAGGCATACGCTGCGGTCAGCAGGGCGGCCAGCAGGTAGCCCAATGCCCCGCTGCCCACGTCACCCAGGAATATCCTGGCCCTGGGAAAGTTGAAAGGCAGGAAGCCCAGCACGGCTGCGGCCAGCCCCGCCGCCAGCCACGCCAAGGGGCCACTGGCCATGGCCAGCGCCAGGCCCGTCGCGACGATCGCGGCTTGGCTGGCGGCCAGGCCATCGATGCCATCCATGAAGTTCCAAATGTTGACCAGGACCATGGCCAGGACGAAGCCTACGACTGCGGTCCCTGCAAGCCCGGTTGCCTGATGGAACCCCCACGCCAGCAGCGCCGAGGCCACGACCTGCACCGCCAACCTGGACCAGGGCGACAGCGACCGGTGGTCATCCACAAAGCCGATTCCCGCAACCAGCAGCAGACCGGCGGCCACGCAACCCAGCAAGACCCTCTGCGGCGGCCACTGCAGCCACAGCCAGACCACTCCTAGCAGGACCGCCACGACGATGCCCACACCTCCGCCGCGCGGCGTGGGAACTGCATGGCTGCGCCGCTCGCCTGGCGGGTCAAGCAGCTGCAGTCGCAGCGCATAGCAACGCGCCAGCCAGGTAGCCACCGCCGCCAGCAGGAAGTGCAGCAGCACCCACACCATTGCCTGGTCCATCACACCACCGCGTAGTTCAGCAGCGGCTTCACCGTTGCCCACTCCTTGCAGCTGGGGCACTGCCAGTGATGGGTGCGCGCACCAAACCCGCAGCGCGTGCAGCGATAGCTGGGGTTGCGGACCAGCAGCTGATCGGTGATGTGCTTGAGGTCGTTGAGGGTTGCCAAGGGGTCCGCGCCCTCGGCCAGGGTGAGCTCAATCAGCGCGGCTTCGCCGCGCACCGAAGGGCGATCCTTGAGCTGCCTGGCCAGGTAGGCGCGTGCAGCCGGCACCCCATCCTGGGCTTCCACCAGGCGGGTCAGCGCCAGCACCGGTGCGATGCCGCGGTAGTGCTCGCACATTTCGGACAGGAAAGCCCTGGCACCCGAGAGGTCTCCGCCCAGCTCATAGTTCGCCATCAGGCTGGGCAACACCTCGGGCAGGTAGTCCGGGTCGTGCCGCGCGGCACGCTCGTAGGCGCGGATGGCGGCCTCGTGGTTGCCGGCATCGGACTCGATCCGGCCTTCCAGGATACCGGCGCGCACGCAGGTGGCATCGGCCTGGTAAGCGCGCGCGATCGATGCGCGTGCCGCATCGGCCTCGTTGGCAATACGGTGGCGCTCGGCCAGCTCGCATTCGAACTGCGCCACCAGCTTGCCCATCGGTTCGCCAGTGACTTCCTCGAAACGGCTGGCGTTGTCGATCGCCTTTTCCCAGTCACGCTCGGTCTGGTAGATGCCGATCAGGTGCTTGAGCGCCTGTGGTGCGCGCTCGTCGATGCGGGTGAGGTCAGTGAACACGGTTTCCGCGCGGTCCAGCAGGCCGGAGCGCATGTAGTCTTCGCCCAGCGCCAGCAGGGCCTGCACCTTCTGCTGGTCATTGAGGTCGGCGCGCTGCACCAGTCCCTGGTGCAGGCGTATGGCGCGGTCCACTTCGCCACGGCGGCGGAACAGATGTCCCAGCGCCACCTGGGTCTCGAAAGTTTCCTTGTCCAGTTCGGCGATGTGCAGGAACAGCTCGATGGCCTTGTCCGGCTGCTCGTTCAACAGGTAATTGAGTCCCCTGAAATAGGTGCTGGACAGCCGGCTCACCTGGTTATCGCCGTGCCGCTGGCCTCCCCTGCGGCCAATGACCCAGCCACCCAGTGCAGCCAGCGGGAGGAACAGGAAAAACCAGAACCATTCGTTGAGGAATTGCATCCGCTATGGGCCTATGGGTAAAGGTTCAAAGGCTGGAGTCGGCGGCCGAGGAAGGTGCAGCTGCACCTGCTTTGCCTGCCCTGCGCAGCTTGTTGTACAGCGGCCAGGCAACGGCTGCCAGCACGATCAATCCACCAATCAGTACGCCAGCCAACAAGGACAGGATGATGGCCACGCCGGACGAGGTTTCAATTTGGGTGAACAGGAGCTTGAGGGTAATCGGCTGGGTGTTCAGCACGCCGATCAGCAGGCCGAACCCGAGGAACACCAGGGCGACCACGAGTCGAAACACATTCATCAGGCAACTCCTCTGCCAAACAGCAGATAGCTTACTCCCTGTCTGTCCGTGCACACAGGGCACGCTGCGGGACCAAGCAGTAAGCGCGGGATGATCAGTCCGCGCTGTCCTCGATCGGGGTCACGCCGCTGACGCGTTCGCGCAGCTCCTTGCCCGGCTTGAAGTGCGGAACGTGCTTGGCCGGCAGTGCCACCGATTCACCGGTCTTGGGATTTCGGCCCACGCGCGGTGGCCGGTAATGCAGGGAAAAGCTGCCAAAGCCACGGATCTCGATACGCTCGCCATGGGCCAGCGCACCACCCATCATCTCCAGCAGCGACTTCACTGCAAGATCCACATCGTCGGCCTTCAGGTGCGGCTGGCGGCGGCTGAGTATTTCGATGAGTTCGGATT
>JAJAZJ010000109.1 GCA_026785795.1 Pseudoxanthomonas sp. | reverse complement strand
AGTTGGCGATTCGCCACCCGCCAGCGACAGGTCCTGAGAACGCCATGAGCGGGCGTGGTCCGGAGTCCCCGGTTGGAGGCCTGGCAGGGTCCGCGGCGGAGCTGCGCACCGGCGGCTACCGGGGGCAGACCGTCGCCCTGCTCACCCAGCACGGCAAGGAGCGGGTGATTTCACCGGTGCTGGAACTCGAACTGGGTTGTCACGTGCAGCGGGTGACCGGCTATGACACCGATCAGCTCGGCACCTTCACCCTCGACATTCCGCGCGCGGGTGCCCAGGTCGAGGCTGCACGCAAGAAAGCGCGCATCGGCATGGAGCTTTCGGGCCTGCCGCTGGGGCTCGCATCCGAGGGCGCGTTCCGGCCGGACCCGCTGGTGGGGATGTTTCCCTGGAACGTGGAGCTGCTTCTCTTCATCGATGACGACCAGGGACTCGAGATCGTCGGTGTGGCACAAGGCAGGGCGAGCCACGCCCAACGGCTCGCCGCGGACTGGGCGCAAGCCGAGGCCTTCGCGCGCGAAGCCGGATTTCCCGAACACCACCTGGTGGTGCGCGCAGGCGGCGAGAAAGATCCACGCCTGCGCAAAGGCATCGCCAGCTGGGAGGATCTTGAGGCCGCCTTCGCGTGGGCGCAGGCGCAGGCGCAATCGGCGAGCGGCCAGGTGTTTCTTGAAACCGACCTGCGCGCACACGCCAACCCCACCCGCATGCAGATGATCCGCCTCGCTGCCCTGGATCTTGCGGCCAGGCTCAAGTCCCTGTGCCCGTCCTGCGCCGCGCCGGGGTTCTGGCTGGTGGAGAAGATTCCGGGCCTGCCCTGCAGCGGCTGCGGCGCGCCCACCCACGAGACCCGCGCCGAGGTGCACGGCTGCGTAAAGTGCACCCATGCCGTGACCCATGTGCGCACCGATCAAACCTGCGCTGACCCGGGGCGCTGCGATTACTGCAATCCATGAGAGAAAGGCGCCACGCCCTGGCCATGACACAGCGGACACTGACCCGCCCCCTCAACTGGTACCGACAACTGCGGGACGGGGAAACTCTGCGTGCGCTGCTGCCCGCTGCGGCGAGACGCTTCGCGCGTGCCATGGTCTTGCCGAACCTCGTCGCGTACGCTGAGCGGGCGTCGTCGGCGAAAACAGGCGCTGCAACCGATCAACGCCACGACAGCGGGTTGCCCGGAGGTGGCCGCTGATGGGAACTGACAGCGAGACCGGGGCGGACGCGCTTGCTTTCGATCGCGCCCATCTCTGGCACCCCTACAGCTCGATGATCGACCCGCCGCCGGTTTACCCGGTAGTCGGCGCCGAGGGTGTGCGGCTCACGCTCGCCGACGGGCGTACGCTCATCGACGGCATGGCCTCGTGGTGGACGGCGATCCACGGCTACAACCACCCCCGGCTTAACCACGCCGCTGAAGCGCAGCTGCGGCGCATGGCGCACGTGATGTTCGGCGGACTGACCCACGCGCCGGCGATTGAACTGGCGCGGCGGCTGGTACTGCTCACGCCTGCGCCCCTGGAAAAGGTCTTTCTGTGCGATTCGGGCTCGGTATCAGTGGAGGTGGCCATCAAGATGGCGATCCAGTACTGGCAGGCCCGTGGCCAGCCGGGCCGGCAGCGCGTGCTCGCCCTGAGAGGCGGCTACCACGGCGATACCTTCGCCGCCATGTCGGCATGCGACCCGGATACCGGCATGCATCATCTGTTCAAGGGGGTGCTTGCGGAGCAGATCTTCGCACCTCGGCCCAGTTGCCGGTTCGGCGATGCGTGGGATCCGGACGACATCGCCGGGTTCGCGCGCTTGATCGAGGCGCATCGCGACGAACTCGCGGCGGTGATCCTGGAACCGGTCGTGCAGGGTGCGGGTGGCATGTGGTTCTACCACCCCGAGTACCTGAGGCAGGTGCGCGCCCTGTGCGACGCGCACGGCGTACTGCTGATCGCCGACGAGATCGCCACCGGTTTTGGCCGCACCGGCCGCCTGTTTGCCTGCGAGCACGCCGGCATTGCCCCGGATATTCTCTGCCTGGGCAAGGCGCTGACCGGTGGCTATGTGACCCTGGCCGCGACGCTCACTACCGCCGAGGTGGCGGAGACGATTTCCCGCGGGGGCGCGGGCTGTTTCATGCACGGACCCACCTTCATGGCCAATCCCTTGGCCTGCTCTGTTGCCGTAGCCAGCATCGATCTGCTGCTCGAGTCCGACTGGCAGACCAGGGTGGGGGGAATCGAACGGCAGCTGCGCGCGGAGCTTGCTGCGTGCGCCGAGCTGCCGGGTGTGCGCGACGTGCGGGTGCTTGGCGCAATCGGCGTCGTCGAAATGCACGATTCGGTGGACCTGCGCCGGCTTACGCCCCGCTTCGTCGACGCCGGCATCTGGCTGCGGCCCTTTGGTCGCCTGGTCTACATGATGCCGCCGTACGTGATCGCAACAGAAGATCTATCGCTGTTGACCGGCGCCGTGCGGGACGTCCTGTCGGAGCTCGACGCCTTTGAAGCGACACCATGAGTGGATTCCGCGACTCGGAATACCACGCTTTCCTGCGCAGCGTAATTGCGCGCGGTGAGCGCAAGCACGACTGAACGGGCATCGTCATGTTGAGCTTCGTTGGCTACCCCACGCGTTCCTGCTGAAGTCACGAAGCAGCCATACACGCTGCAAATTCACGTTTCCGATCCAGACGCAGGACGGGCCGCTTGCGCGGCCCGTCTGTGCTATTGCTGCCAGCGGTAGTGAAGGGCTACTGGCGCAGCGGCAACACGCGGATCTCGACGCGGCGGTTCTGGGCGCGGCCGGCATCGGTGCCGTTGTCGGCGATCGGGGAGTTCTTGCCCATGCCCAGGATCTCGAAGCGCTCGCGGATCAGGCCCTGCCCCATCAGGTAGTTACCCACACTGTTGGCGCGCCGCTCGGACAGACGCTGGTTGAAGTCTGCGCTGCCCACGCTGTCGGTGTGCCCGGTCACTTCCACGATGGTCTGGTTGTACTCGCGCAGGGTGCTGGCCACGTTGTTCAAGGCCGGATAGAACTGCGGCTTCAGGTCGTACTTGCCGAAGTCGAAGGTCACGCCGTCGGGCAGGTTGAGCTTGATCACGTCGCCATCGCGGCTGACGTCAATGCCCGTACCCGCGGTCTGCCGACGAAGTTCGGCTTCCTGACGGTCCTGGTAGGCGCCGATGGAACCGCCCGCCAGGCCGCCAACGCCTGCGCCCACCAACGCGCGCTGGCGTCGCTCGGTGGCGTCGCCGCCGCTGAGCAGGCCGGCGACCGCGCCTATTCCGGCACCGATCAGGGCGCCGCTGCGGGTGCGGTTGGGATCGTTGGGGTCGGTGGTCTGACCGGTATACGTGGCACAACCGCCCAGCATCACCGTGCTGAGCACGGCGACCGCAGTAACTTTCATGGCTTGGATCTTCATGACTAACACCTCGTCGATTAGGGACGTCGTCCCGGTAGTGAATTCAGCTACACAACGATACGCAGCGTCTGTAACGCTGAGTGAAACCTT
>JAJAZJ010000108.1 GCA_026785795.1 Pseudoxanthomonas sp. | reverse complement strand
CCGAGGCGATATCCTCGATGACATGGCGCAGCATGGTCCGCGCTGAAGTCTGATCGTCGACGATGACGATATCCAAGGTGCATCCACCCGCATTTGGCCACAGGTCGTGGCTGGGGATTGAGGATACTCCGGTGTAGACCCTGCTGGCATCTAGCATGTGGACGGTTCCCTGGTGGCGGGGGGCACGAGGACCGGGTTGCTGGCTGGGCGCAGGCCTTCGGCCGGACCCGGCAAGGGCCGGTTTTGCAGCGGATTCACACGTGAGTGACGCACAAAGCGTGCCAGCGGAGGCGTGGGCTACGCAGCGCCCAGCGCGTGAAGTGCGTCACAGAATGGGAGCTGATGCAGGCTCAAGCGGCTGCAAAGGCACTTCTGACGGGCAGAAACTGACCCTTCCGGGCCAACCTGTCCCGGCTCAGCCGCTGTTCTCAGGGCGCATGTAGGGGAACAACAGGACGTCACGGATGGAGGCCGAGCCGGTGAGCAGCATCACCAGCCGGTCGATGCCGATGCCCAACCCACCGGTCGGCGCCAGGCCAACCTCGAGGGCGCGGATGTAGTCGGCGTCGAAATGCATGGCCTCGTCGTCGCCCCGGTCCTTGGCCTCTACCTGCGCCAGGAAACGCGCGGCCTGGTCCTCCGGATCGTTGAGTTCGGAGAACCCGTTGGCCAGCTCCTTGCCGTTGATGAACAGCTCGAAGCGGTCGGTGTAGCCGGGCTGGTCGTCGTTGGCCCGGGCCAGCGGCGAGACTTCCACCGGGTGGGCGGTGATAAAGGTGGGCTGGACCAGGGTGTGCTCCACGGTCTTCTCGAAGATTTCCAGCAGCAGCCTGCCCCAGCCGTGGCCGGGCTTGACGTGGATCTTCAGGCGCTCGCAGTGCCGCACCATCGCCTGGCGGTCAGTGCAGTCGGCTGCGGAGACCTCTGGGTTGTGGTGGCGCACGGCTTCGTCCATGCGCCAGCGGCGGAACGCCGGGGCCAGGTCGATGTGCTGGCCTTCCCACTGCACCTGCGCGGTGCCCAGCACGTGCAGGGCCACGTCGCGGATCACGCCCTCGGTCAGGTCCATGATCTCGGTGTAGGTGGCGTACGCCTCATACAGCTCCAGCATGGTGAATTCGGGGTTGTGGCGGGTGCTGACGCCCTCGTTGCGGAAGTTGCGGTTGATCTCGTACACGCGCTCCATGCCGCCCACGACCAGGCGCTTGAGGTACAGCTCCGGCGCCACGCGCAGGTACAGATCCAGGCCCAGCGCGTTATGGTGGGTGGTGAACGGCTTGGCCGCGGCGCCGCCGGGGATGTAGTGCATCATCGGCGTTTCCACTTCCAGGAAGCGCCGCGCGTCCAGCCACTCACGCATCGCGCGGATGATGCGGGAACGCTTGACGAACACCTCGCGCGCTTCCGGGGTCACGATCAGGTCGACGTAGCGCTGCCGGTAGCGCTGCTCCACGTCGGTCAGTCCGTGCCATTTGTCCGGCAGCGGGCGCAGCGACTTGGTCAGCAGGCGCAGCTGCGAGACCTTGACCGACAGCTCGCCGGTGCGCGTGCGGGTCAGGCCACCGCGCACGCCGACGATGTCGCCCACGTCCCAGCCCTTGAACGCATCGTAGACCTCGCCCAGGGTGCTGGCCTGCAGGAACAGCTGGATGCGGCCGGATTCATCCTGGATCTGGGCGAAGCTGGCCTTGCCCATGATCCGCTTGGCCATCAGGCGGCCGGCCAGCACCACTTCGCGGCCAGTGCCTTCCAGGGCTTCGGACGTCCACGTCTCGGCGTCGGCGTATTCGGCCTGCAGATCGCCGGCGTACTCGCTGCGCCGGAAGTCATTGGGATAGGCGATGCCCTGCCCGCGCAGCGCAGTGAGTTTCGCCCGCCGTTCGGCGATGAGGCTGTTCTCGTCGGCGGCGGGATGCGGTGCGGGGGTCGGGTCGGTCATGGCGTGTGCAGTGACTTGAAGGAAGAAGAATAGCGCAGCAGCGGCCCAGCGAATCAGGCGTCGCTGCGTTTCGAGCCTGCTTCCAGCCCCGATTTCAGGCTCGCTTCGACGAACTCGTCCAGGTCACCGTCCAGCACCTTCTGCGTATCGGTGCGCTCCACGCCGGTGCGCAGGTCCTTGATCCGGCTCTGGTCCAGCACGTAGTTGCGGATCTGGCTGCCCCAGCCGATATCGGACTTGGTTGCTTCCAGCGCATCACGCTCGGTATTGCGCTTCTGGATTTCCAGCTCGTACAGCTTGGCCGCCAGCATCTTCATCGCATTGTCGCGGTTCTGGTGCTGGCTGCGGCCGGTCTGGCAGGCGACCACGGTGTTGGTCGGGATATGGGTGATGCGCACCGCCGATTCGGTCTTGTTGACGTGCTGGCCGCCGGCGCCGGAGGAACGGTACACGTCGGTACGCAGGTCGGCGGGATTGATATCGATCTTGATGTTGTCGTCCACTTCCGGCGACACGAACACCGAGGTGAAGGAGGTGTGCCGGCGGTTGTCCGAGTCGAACGGCGACTTGCGCACCAGCCGGTGCACCCCAATCTCGGTCTTGAGCCAGCCGTAGGCGTATTCGCCCTCCACCCGGAACGTGGCCGACTTGATGCCCGCCACTTCGCCGGTGCTGACTTCCATCAGTTCGGTCTTCCAGCCGCGGGCTTCGCACCAGCGCAGGTACATGCGCAGCATCATCTCCGCCCAGTCCTGGGCCTCGGTGCCGCCGGCACCGGCCTGGATGTCCACGAAGCAGTTGGCCGGGTCCAGTTCGCCGGAGAACATGCGCTGGAATTCCAGCTTTTCCACATGGGTGTTGAAACCATCCACGTCGGCGACCACGGCCCCGGCGGTCTCCTGGTCCTGCTCGCCCTCGGCCAGGTCCAGCAGTTCGCTGGCCTCGCCCAGTCCGTCCTGCAGGCTGGCGATGCCGTTGACGTTCCGCTCCAGGCTGGCGCGCTCGCGGCCCAAGGTCTGGGCATATTCGGCGTTGTTCCAGATATCCGGGTTTTCCAGCTCCCGGTTTACCTCTTCCAGGCGCTCGCGCTTGGCATCGTAGTCAAAGATACCCCCGAAGCGAGACCAGCCGTTCCTGGAGGTCGGCGATGCGCTGGCGGATAGGGTTGAGTTCGAGCATGGGGGCAATCAGGCAGAAAACGGCTTTGGATTCTATCAGTACGCGGGCATCAGCTCGTTCTTCGTGATGGCCAATGCGCCGGTTCCGGTATCGCTGGCTGAGCCAGCCGGACTGAGTATTCGCAGCGCGTCAAGCGGCCAGCCGAGCTTGCGCAGCGGCCATCATGGCCTTGAAGCGCGGATCATCCCGAAGCAGGTCCAGGTCGGGGTCGGTCTTCAAGTAGGGTATGAACTCACTTGTAATGCCGCCGAATACCGGCTCAAGCATATTCAATGCAGCTTCCTTGTCGTTGAGGTGCACGGCGAGGGCACACGCAAAGTTGTATCGCATGCTGAAATTGTCCGGGTCTATCAGCAAGGTGCGGCTCATCCGCGACTTGGCGCGATCGGCCTCCCCGAGCGCCGCCAGGGCGTAGGCGCTGTATCCCATGACCACCAGGTTGTTCTGGTCGATCGCGAGCACGATATCGGCACGACTCAGCGCAATCTCTGCGCAGCGGACCTTCGCTTCCTGGTCATTGACGGCGGTATAGCAACTGATCAGCATCGACGCTGAATTGATGTCAGTCTCAATTAGTGCAATTGATTTTTCATAGAAGCCGATGGCTTCCTCGTGCCTGTGCAGCTGGTAGCTCAACCGTCCCGCCGACCGGTTCACCTCGTAGGACTCGGGGTTGAGGTTCAGTGCGATGGCAACTTCGGCCGCGGCTGCTTCCGTCTGGCCGTCGATCATCAGCATCAGTGCCTTGACTGCATGCGCCTCGGCCAGGTTAGGGGCCAAGGACAGCGCCCTGTCAACTGCGGCGAGCCCGTCCTCCATACCCCCACCCTGCGCCTCGCGCAACTTGTGGTAACCCAGCGCCTTCAACGCCCAGGCCAATGCGTAGTTGGGGTCGATATCGGTCGCCCGCTGACACAGGCGGATAATGGCCTGTGCGGGGCGGGCATCGCTTTCCTGGCCAGTGACATAGGTCTGCCGGGCCATCAGGTACAGGTTGTAGGCTTCGGCATTGTCGGTGCCGCGCTGCTCGATGGCCTTCTTTTCCTCCGGCAGCAGCCGCAGCTTCAGGGCCTTGACGATGGCTTCGGAGATTTCATCCTGCAGGGCGAAGATGTCGCTGGTATCGCGGTCGTAGCGCTCTGCCCAGACATGGTTGTTGGTAGCTCCGTCGATGAGCTGCGCACTTATTCGCACACGCCCACCCGCTTTGCGCACGCTTCCTTCCAACACGTGGCTGACCTTGAGCTCACGCGCCACTTTGGTCACGTCGACATGCGTGCCCTTGTAGACGAACGCGCTGTTGCGGGAGATGACCGAGAGCGCCGAGACCTTGCTGAGGTCGGTGATGATGTCTTCGGTAATGCCGTCGCTGAAATACTCCTGCTCCGCCTCGCCGCTCATATTGGCGAAGGGCAGCACGCAGATGCTGACGTGCGTGGCCTGAGCGCTCGAAGAT
>JAJAZJ010000107.1 GCA_026785795.1 Pseudoxanthomonas sp. | reverse complement strand
GCCAGCCCCGAAGCGCCCTTGATCAGGGAATCGCCGCCCAGCGCCAGCAGCACCAGGCCCAGCCCGAACATGCCCAAAAGTTCCAGCATCACCGCACCTCCCCGATCGATGCCGCGATTCTAGCCGGACCGCGGCCTCCAGGGGTGGACGTAGCCTCGTCGGGGTGCTGTTTCAGGAGCAGCCTTCCACGTAATCCACCTGCGGCGGCAAGCCTATCCGCCAGCGGGTGACCTTGCCTGCGGCATCGGTCTCCAGCACGAGCCTGGAATCAACCCCCGCGCCGCCCTCAAGGGTCAGGGTCTGGCCACCGGGGACGTACTTGTGCGGTGCCGCCTGCAGCATAGTGGTGTAAAGCGCATTCAGGGCCGGCCCATCCATGCCCACGAGTGCCCCGCCGGGTGCTTGCTGGAAATCGGTGCGCACGTCGTAGCGGACGAAGCGCCCGTCTTCGATCATGAATCCCAGCGCGCGGCTGTTGGCCGCGAATTCGGGATACAGGAAGTAGCAGTTGCCGCCTTCTACCGGCCCACCCAGCAGCTCACCGCCCCACGCCGCGCGGGCTTCTTCCACCGTGCTGCCCAGCTCCATGTTGCCGTAGCCGAAAAAACGGACATCGGGGGTAACCACCTCGGGCGCGGCGGAGGCGGTGCCTGATGGCGCCTGCGGCGCTGCCGGCGAGCCCGCCACGGCAGGGGCCACGTCAAGCTGTGCAGGCGTCGGCTTGCATGCGACCTGTGCAAGGGTGCCGAAAAAAAGCAGCGTGAGTGCAAAGGAAGGACGCATGATGAAACTCCAGTCGGTTGAGCAGGTGCACAAACTGACACCGGTCCCTGAGTCCGCCGCCAGTTTTCAGGTGCCGGGCTTGAAGTGCTTGTGCAGCCCAGCCCAGCAGGCCTGGTAGTCACCCTGGCGATGCGCGGCCTGGATGGCCTGTTGGGTAGGTCGCAGCACGGCGCGGGTTTCGAACATGAAGGCCATGGTGTTGGTGATCACGTCCGGCCGGGACAGATCGGCCTGGCTTGCCTTTTCGAAGGTCGCCGCATCCGGGCCGTGCCCGCTCATGCAGTTGTGCAGCGAGGCGCCGCCGGGGGTGAAGCCTTCGGCCTTGGCGTCATAGGCACCGTGCACCAGGCCCATGAACTCGCTGGCGATGTTGCGGTGGAACCAAGGCGGCCTGAACGTGTCCTGCGCCACCAGCCAGCGCGGCGGGAAGATGGCGAAGTCCAGGTTCGCGGTGCCCGGCGTGTCGCTGGGTGCGGTAAGCACGGTGAAGATGGAAGGGTCCGGATGGTCATGGCTGATGGAGCCGATGGTGTTGAAGCGGCGCAGGTCATAGCGATACGGCGCGTAATTGCCGTGCCATGCCACCACGTCCAGCGGCGAGTGCTGGATCGGTGCCCGCCACAGATGACCCTGGAACTTGGCGATCAGCTCGAACTCGCCTTCGATGTCCTCGTACGCGGCCACCGGGGTTTCGAAATCACGCGGATTGGCCAGGCCATTGGCGCCAATCGGGCCCAGGTCGGGCAGGCGCAGCAGGCCACCGAAGTTCTCGCACAGGTAGCCGCGCGACGGGCCGTCCGGCAGCGCGACGGCGAAACGCACGCCGCGTGGAATCACCCCTATCTGCTGCGGCTCAACTTCAAGCATGCCCAGTTCGGTACGGATATGCAGTGCGCCCTGCTGCGGCACGATCAGCATTTCCGCATCGGCGTTGTAGAAATAGCGCCCTTGCATGGAGCGGTTGGCGGCATACAGGTGGATGCCAACGCCCGCCTGCGCGGCGGCCGAGCCGTTGCCGGCCATGGTGTACAGGCCTTCGAGGAAATCGGTCGGCGCTTCCGGCAGCGGCAGCGGCGACCAGCGCATCTGGTCGGGTGACACCGGGCCGGTGTCGAATTCATTGTGGAAGCGCGGTTGGGTAAAGGATGCGAAGCTTCCGTGCATCGCCGCAGGCCGGATCCGATACAGCCAGCTGCGTCGATTCTCCGCGCGCGGCGCGGTGAACGCGGTACCGCTCAGCTGTTCGGCGTACAGACCATGCGCCACGCGCTGCGGCGAGTTGCGGCCAATCGGCAGGGCTCCCGGCAAAGCCTCGGTGGCGAACTCGTTACCGAAGCCGATTTGATAGGCCTTGTTGTCGTATGCCATGGCGTTACCTTGCTTGGAGCCCCTCTCCCGCCGGGAGAGGGGTTGGGGTGAGGGTACGGTTTCCCAGCGCGATCCAGATCGCCTCAATGACAGCTTCGGTGTGCATCAGCGCTTCGCTATCCCAGAATCGCAATACTTTCCAACCTTGGGACACAAGCAAGCGGGTTCTGGCTGCATCCTTCTGTTCGTTGTGCTGCGAACCATCCAATTCCACGATCAGCTTCTTTTCGACGCAACAGAAATCAGCAACATAGGGAGGAACGGGATGCTGTCTGCGAAATTTGAACCCATCCAATTGGCTACCGCGCAGACGTTGCCAAAGCTTGCGTTCCGCATCCGTCATTTCCCTGCGCAGACGGCGCGAATATTCCAGCGTCGTAGTCGGCAAAGGTGGCTTGATGATCATGGCTTCGACGCACCCTCATCCCAACCCTTCTCCCGCGGGGAGAAGGGCTTGCAGCATCACAGCACCCCGCGGCTCATCTGGTCACGCTCGATGCTTTCAAACAGGGCCTGGAAGTTGCCCTCGCCGAAGCCCTCGTTGCCCTTGCGCTGGATGATCTCGAAGAAGATCGGGCCAATCGCGTTCTGGGTGAATATCTGCAGAAGCTTGCGCTGCTTGGTCTCCGGATCGGCGTCGATCAGGATCTTGTTGCGGGCCAGGCG
>JAJAZJ010000106.1 GCA_026785795.1 Pseudoxanthomonas sp. | reverse complement strand
GCCGATTCCGTGTGCACCACTATCCTTCTCCCCCCGGGAGAAGGTGCCCAAAGGGCAGATGAGGGCGTGGACGATCAGATCGTACTGACGGTTCCGTGTGCATCATTCTCCCTCCCTTATCCGCCGCTTCGCCCCGTTCCCAGACTGGCACACCCTCCAGGCGCCGACTGCAGAAGGATAGGAAAATCAAATCTGCACCGCATCCTGCGGCGCCGCCAGCCAGCGTTCAATGATGACCGCGGCGGCCACAGCGTCCAGGGCCATGGCGTCGCGGCGGCGCTTGCGGCCTTCGGCGCGGTCCAGCGCAAACCGCTGCGCGGCCTCCACTGAGCTGGAGCGCTCGTCCACCAGCACCACCGGCAGCGCATAGCGCGCCTGCAGCTCTCTTGCGAAGGCGTGCGCACGCTGGCGGATGGGCTGGTCGCCACCCTCCAGGGTCATCGGGTCGCCCACCCCCAGCCCGTCCGGCCGCCACTCCTCGCGCAAGCGGTCGATCGCCGCCCAGTCGGGCCCGTTGCCGTGCACGTCCACGACGGCCAGGGCGCGCGCGCCGCTGCCAAAGGCGCTGCCCACCGCGACACCGATACGCTTGGCGCCCACATCGAAACCCAGCACGGTGCCGTCCAGCTTCATGCGCGTCCGCTGTAGTCGGTGATGCGGGTAATGTCGATGCCGATGCGCCCACTGGCCGCCTGCCAGCGCTGCGCCAGCGGCAGCGTGAACAGCAGCTCCGGCGCCACCGGTGCGGTCAACCAGGTGTTCTCGCCAATTTCCGATTCCAGTTGGCCCGCGCCCCAGGCTGCGCAGCCCAGCGCGACCACCGCATGCGCCGGCCCGGCACCCTCGGCGATTGCTTCCAGAATGTCGCGCGAGGTGGTGACGGCCAAGTCATGGCCAACGGCCAGGGTGGAATCCCATTTACGCGCACCGTCATGCAGTACGAAACCGCGCTCGGGATGCACCGGCCCGCCGTTGAGCACGATCTGCTGCTGCAGCGCCGGGTCGCTGGTCTGCAGGTTCATCTGCGCCAGCACCTCGCCCAGGGTGTACTCCGAGGCACGGTTGACCACCACGCCCATCGCACCGTCGTCGTCGTGCTGGCAAATCAGGGCCACGCCGCGGGCAAAGTTGGGGTCGTCCAGCGCCGGCAGCGCGATCAGCAGCTGGTTGGAAAAATTGGCGGGCGGCAGGGACATAGCCCATTCTAGCCCGCCCGCGCTAGGCTATCGGCATGAGTGGATACTGCGATTCCGCCCCGGGTCATCCGGTCCATGGGCCCTACCACGACCATGAATACGGCTTTCCGCAGACCGACGAATCCGGGCTGTTCGAACGACTGGTGCTGGAGATCAACCAGGCAGGGCTGAGCTGGGAAACCATCCTCAAGAAGCGTGAGAGCTTCCGCAAGGCCTACAGCGGCTTCAGCGTGGACAAGGTGGCGCTCTATGCGGAAAAAGACCGGGCGCGGCTGCTGGCCGACGCCGGCATCATCCGCAACCGGCTGAAAGTAGACGCCACCATCCACAACGCGCAGGTCATCCGCGGGCTGCGCGGCTCGCACGGCGGCTTCCTCGCGTGGCTGGAAGCGCATCATCCCCTGACCAGGCCGGAGTGGGTGAAGCTGTTCAAGCAGACCTTCCGCTTCACCGGCGGCGAGATCACCGGCGAGTTCCTGATGAGCCTGGGCTACCTGCCCGGCGCGCACCGCGCCGATTGCCCGGCGTTCAAGCGTGCGGCGAAGTGCAAGCCGGCGTGGATGCGGAAATAATCGTAGCCCGGGTAAGGCCAAAGGCCGCACCCGGGGACACGTAGAGGTTTCGTGGAAGGCAGCCCCAGGTGCGCGCTGCTTACCTGGGCTACGCTGGCTGGCTGAAGCTTTTACCACGCGTCCAGAATGGAGGGCGGGTCTTGACCCGCCATGGGCGAAGTCAACGGCCCGCGAGCATATTGGATACAACTTAAGGCAAAGGGATCACGTGAGTACGAACGCGATGAGTCTGCTTCGAAGTTGCCGCGCAACGCCGCACGGAATACGAACGGTAAGCGGCGGGTCAAGACCCGCCCTACGATAAAGCAGATGCCGATTGACCCGCCTTACGCGCGTTTCCTTGTTCTTCTCGTGTCGCATGGGGACATGCGGTCGCGGCCAGGCGGGGCAGTGGTATGGCCACGATCCCGGCGGAGTTGTGCCCAGCCGTGGCTGCGCGCAGCAGCCAGGGCAAGGCGTGGCGAAGGCGGACACACGCTAGCGCGCCAGCCAGGCGCCCACGGCGAAGGCCAGCACCATCGCGGCGATGCCGGGCAACAGCCGCAGTGCGTAGGCGCGCCCGCCGGTGATGAAGGCCACTACCACCTTGGTGAGCGAGTTGGCAGCCAGTGCGAGCGTGAGGCCCGGGATGGCGGCCTGCGGCGGGATCCGGTCCAGCGCCACCAGTTGCGCGGCCGATGCCGCCGCGGCATGCACGTCGGCAAGTCCGGCAACCGCCAGGGTCAGGCCGAGCCCCGCATCCCCCAGCCAGGCCAGCATTGCCGCCGACAGCACCATGGCTGCCGCCACCACCGCGACGAACACCAGCGCATGGCGGGGCTCGAAGGCGCGGCCGACGATGCCGGACTTATTGGCGGCCAGGTTGCGCGCGGCCCAGGTGGCACCCAGGGCAAACAGCACGATGACCACGCCGGCGGCCACCAGCGGCGGCCACAGCACTTGCAGCAGGGCTGGAGAAAGCGCCGCTAAGATCACCGCCAACTGGGCGATCGTGCTGACGTTGGAGACCATGCCGGCACCCGCGCACGCCATGGCCAGGTGCGGATCGCGCCTGGCCATCGCGCCCATGCCCGCGATGGTCGCCGCGCTGGAAGCAAAGCCGCCGGCCAGGCCCGCCAGCAGCAGGCCGTTACGTGCCCCGAACTCTCGCAAGGCAACGTGGCCGGCCGCGTTGATCCCCATCACGATCACCGCCAGCAGCCACAGCTTGCGCAGGTTGAGCACCTGCCATGGATCGATCGTGCGATCCGGCAGCAATGGCAGAACGATGACGGCGGCCGCGGCCAGCAGCAGGCCATCGTGCAGTTCCTGCTCGGTCAGCACGTTCTTCACGAAGCGGTGAACACGCGACTTCATCGACAGCAGCAGCGCCACCGCGACCGCCAGGGCGGCGGCCAGGGCCACTTCGCGCATCGCCAGCATGCCGAGCAGGAACACCACCAGCATCGCCACTTCGGTGGTCAGCCCCGGATCGCGCGACTGGCTGGAGCGGTAGCTTGCGAGTGCCGCCAGGACGATGAAAGCGCCGGCGATGGCAATGGCCACGGCACCCAGCAACTGGGCAACCGCACCAGCCATTGCAATCAGTGCGAAGGTGCGCACGCCGGCTGCGGCGCGCCCCGGCCCCTCGCCCTTGCGGCGTTCCCGCTCCACACCGACCAGCAGGCCGATGCCCAACGCGACCGCCAGCCTTCCCAGTACATCGAGATCGATCATGGCGACAGCTTCTGCCCCTTCCTGCGGGCCCGCAACCCTAACGCCCT
>JAJAZJ010000105.1 GCA_026785795.1 Pseudoxanthomonas sp. | reverse complement strand
CAGCTGGACGCTTTCACAAACCTGCCTGGCGGCGAATGGCGGTGGCTCGCTGTGCGCCAGCGCCAGCTGGCCGGGCAAGGGCATCGCCGTGCGCGGTGACGCGCTGCCGCTGACCCTGCTGCAGCCGTGGCTACCGCGCGTGGACCACCGCGAGATGATCCTGCGCGGCAATATCGACCTGGCCGGCAGCGTGCGCCCACAGGGCAACCGCTGGACTGGCAACCTGGACGTAAACTCCAGCGAAGGTGGTTTGAAGCTGGGTACGGCCGGACGTCGCGAACTGGCCAGCTACGATGCACTGACGCTGGCGATCAGCTTCAACCCGCAGCGCATACAGGCAACGCTGGGCAGCAACCTGAGCGGCGATGGTCGGATCGATGCGAAGGTAGGAAGCGGCTGGGACGCTTACGCGCCACTCGCGGGCGAACTGCAGGTCACTACCTCGCAGATCTTCTGGCTGGAACTGTTTTCGCCTGACCTGGTTCGGCCGCAGGGCCAGCTGGAGGGCAACATCACCTTGGCCGGCACGCGCGCGCGACCGATACTGGGCGGGCAGGCGGCGTTGACCGGGTTCAAGGGCGAAATGCCGGGCATGGGCATCACCCTGACCGACGGCAGCGCGCGTCTTGTCGCCCAGCCCGACGGCAATGCGCGCATCGACGCGTCGGTGCGCTCGGGCGAAGGCACCCTCACCGTGCAGGGATTGCTTGGGTGGCGCGACAGCACCTCGCCGCTGATGCTGACGGTGACCGGCGAGAATTTCCTGATCTCGGACACGCGCGAACTGCGCGCGGTGGCCAACCCGGACCTGCAGGTAGGTTTCGACCGCACCACCGGCGTGGTCACCGTCAACGGCAAGGTCACCGTGCCGTCAGCCAAGCTCGACCTGGAGCGGCTGGACCAGGGGATTTCCGCGTCACCTGACGTGGTGGTGCTGGACCCGGTGGATCCGGAGCGCAATTCGCGCGGCACGCCGCTCGACGTCGACCTGGTCCTGGCCCTGGGCAAGGACGTGCGCATGAAGGGCTTTGGCCTGGACGGCAGCCTGCGCGGTGAACTGCGGGTGCGCGACCGCCCGGGCCGCGAGATGACCGGCACCGGCGGCCTGGACGTGGAAGGACGCTACGAGGCCTACGGCCAGAAGCTGAACATCACCCGCGGCGAACTGCGCTGGAGCAACAGCCCCATTTCCGACCCGCGCATCAACGTCCGCGCCGAACGCGCGGTGGGCGAAGTCACCGCAGGCATCCAGGTCACCGGCCTGGCCAGCAATCCGCAGGCAGCCGTGTGGTCGGACCCTGCGATGCAGGATTCGGAAGCGCTGTCCTACCTGGTGCTGGGCCGCTCTTTGGCCGGCGCCACCTCGCGCGAAAGCCAGCAGATCAACGTGGCCTCCGAAGCCTTGTCGGCCGGCGCCGGCCTGCTGGGGTCGCAGCTGGGCGCGGCGCTGGGACTGGACAATGCCGGGGTGATGCAGTCGCGCGCGCTGGGCGGTTCGGTGTTCGGCGTGGGCAAGTTCCTGTCGCCGCGCCTGTACGTGGGCTATGGCGTGTCGATGGTCGGCAGCGGCCAGGTCATCACCCTGAAATACCTGCTGCGTCGCGGCTTCGACATCGAAATCGAATCCAGCACCGTGGAAAACCGCGCCTCGCTCAACTACCGACGCGAAAAATAGCCGCCACATTCCCGTAGGAGCTGCGCAAGCTGCGACCAGGGCAACAGCGCGCTGCAGACATTCGGTGCATACGGACGATTTCCAGTCGCAGCTTGCGCAGCTCCTACATCGGGTTGAGGGCGATGCGTGCACCCTGCAGCTGCGGCTTGCTGTCCACCGCGTCGGTCCATGTGATGTACACACCGCCATTTGCTGCAACCAGCTGCGGGAAACCGGTCGCACGGCCGCGCCCTTGCAGGGTAGCCACCTGCAGTCGCTGCAGTTCGCGCGACAGGTCCGGCGGATAACGCGCCAACCACAGCGATTGGCCCTGCGGGTCCTCGCGCACCCAACTCACCCACACCGACGCATCGTCCACCGCGATCCCAACGCGACCCTGCATGGCTTGGCCGCGATCTATCTCGACAGGCGCCGCAAACCGATCCCCTGCGTCCCCGGAATAGGCAATGCGCAGCTGCGGCATGTCCCCTGCCGCGGTGTACCAGGCTACCCAGGCCTGCGCACCGCGTGCGGCCACCTGCGGCCCGTTGACCGGACAGGCCGGCATAGTCCACTGGTCGTCATGCACCTTGCGTGGCGATGTCCACGCACCGTCCTGCAGGCGTGTGGCGACTATGTCGCGGATCTCCTTGGCGTCGCGTCCGCGATAGACCAGCAGCGGGCCGCGGTCGGTGATGGCCGCCGAGGTCTGGCAGCAATCGCAGGTGTACGCATCGATTTCCGTTTCCGCCGACTTCTGCACGGCGGAATCGACCGTGGCCGCTCGCAAGGCCATCGCGCCGGCGCCATGTCCGTCATGTCCCGCATGGTCGCCACCTGCGGTGTTGCGTCCGTCCAGCCAGGCAACACCGATGGTCGTAGGTGACTGCGGCCACAGTGACACGAAGCCGTGTTCGGTGGGCGTGCCGTCATCATTGACGGGCAGGGCATTGGACCAGGTACTGCCTCCATCACCGGAGCGCGACAGCACCACGTCATACGCGTAAGTGGCAGCGGCCGACCTGCGCAGCCAGTGCGCCCACAGCGCGCCATCTTCGGTTGCGGCAATATGCGGCGTGTCGGCCCAGTTGACGAACCAGTCATCGCCGCGCGCGATTTCCTGCGGTGCGCTCCATGTGCGGCCATCGAACGCCGCGAACCGCAGCACGTGCAGCCCACCCGGCTCGGCGGCAATCCAGGACAGCAGCACGCGCCCATCCGGGGCCACCACCAGGTCCGGCTGCGCCGCGACCCCGGTAGCAGGCAATGGCCAGTCGGTACGGGTCGCGGTCACGCCTGCAGCAGGCGCCGACGCGGGCGTGCCTGCCGGTACGCCGGGCCCGCAGCCTGTCAGCAACAAAAGGAACAGCAGCGGTGGAAAACTCTTCAGCAGCACGGCGGGGCGCTTGAGCCGCGGCACGCCGTCACGCGACCTGGCTGCGCCGGGCACGGCTCAGGTGCACCAATAGCAGTGAAATAGCCGTCGGGGTCATGCCCGGAATCCGTTGCGCCTGCCCCACGGTCTGCGGCTGCACGCGTTCGAGTTTCTGCAGCACCTCGGACGAAAGCCCGCGCACGCCGGCGTAGTCGAAGTCCGCGGGAATGCCGGTGTCTTCGTTGCGCTGCTGGCGTTCGATCTCGTCACGCTGGCGGTGCAGGTAGCCGGAGTACTTCACCCCGATCTCGACCTGCTCGGCCACTTTGGGGTCGGCCACGCCCGGCCCGATCGACGGCACCGAGGCCAGCTTGGCGTAGCCCAGCTCCGGGCGCTTGATCAGGTCCAGTGCCGTGGTCTCGCGGGAGACGGCGATGCCAAGCGCTGCTTCGACTTCGCGGCCAAGCGCATTGCCGGGCGTGACCCAGATCGCGGCCAGACGCTCGTTTTCCCGGGCGATGGCCTCGCGCTTGCGGGCGAAGGCCTCCCAGCGCGCGTCGTTGACCAGCCCCAGCCCGCGGCCGGTTTCGGTCAGGCGCAGGTCTGCGTTGTCCTCGCGCAGCTGCAGCCGGTATTCGGCGCGGCTGGTGAACATGCGGTACGGCTCTTTGGTGCCGTGGGTGATCAGGTCGTCGATCAGCACGCCGATATAGGCCTCGTCGCGACGCGGGCACCATGGGTCCTGCTGCTGGACGCGGCGCGCGGCGTTGAGGCCGGCGATCAGGCCCTGCGCAGCGGCTTCTTCATAACCAGTAGTGCCGTTGATCTGCCCGGCGAAGAACAGGCCGGACACGGCCTTGGTTTCCAGCGATGCTTTCAGTCCGCGTGGATCGAAGAAGTCGTACTCGATGGCATAGCCCGGACGGGTGATGTGCGCGCGCTCCATGCCGCGGATGCTGCGCACCAGCGCCAGCTGCACGTCGAACGGCAGCGAGGTGGAAATACCGTTCGGATAGATTTCGGTGACGTCCAAGCCTTCGGGCTCGACGAAGATCTGGTGGCTCGCTTTCTCCGCAAAGCGCACCACCTTGTCCTCGATCGACGGGCAGTAGCGCGGGCCGATGCCTTCGATCTGGCCGCTGTACAGCGGCGAGCGATGCAGGGCGCTGCGGATGATTTCGTGGGTTTGTTCGCTGGTGTGGGTGATCCAGCACGGCACCTGGCGCGGATGCTGGGCAACATCGCCCAGGAAAGACATGACCGGCACCGGATCGTCGCCGGGCTGTTCCTGCATCACCGAATAGTCGAGCGAGCGTCCGTCGATGCGCGGCGGCGTGCCGGTCTTCAGGCGATCGACGACGAACAGGCCTTCGCGCAGCCTGTGCGCCAACGCAGTGGCCGGCGGATCGCCGGCGCGCCCACCGGCATATTGGGTTTCGCCAACATGGATCTTGCCGGCCAGGAAGGTGCCGGCGGTCAGCACCACCGCCGCTGCGTGGAAGCGCAGGCCGGTCTGGGTGATCACGCCGTGCACGCGGCTGTTCTGGATGACGAGGTCGTCCACCGCCGCCTGGAACAGGGTGAGGTCGGGCTGCGATTCGACCAGCCGACGGATGGCGCTGCGGTACAGCGAACGATCGGCCTGGCAGCGCGTCGCCCGCACCGCCGGTCCCTTGGATGCGTTGAGCGTGCGCCACTGGATGCCGGCCAGGTCGGCGGCATGGGCCATGACCCCGCCCAGCGCGTCGATTTCCCTGACCAGATGGCCCTTGCCGATGCCGCCAATGGCGGGGTTGCAGCTCATCACCCCCACGGTTTCCAGGCTGTGGGTCAGCAGCAGCGTGCGCGCGCCGGCGCGGGCGGATGCCAGCGCGGCCTCGGTGCCGGCGTGGCCGCCGCCGATGACGATGACGTCGTAGTGGTGGAAGGAATCAGTCATGGGAGATCAGTGTCGCATCCAGTGGCGGGGGGACCAAACGCGGCCGGCCCATCCGGAAAGTTGGCACGGTTCCTGCGGCACCCCTCCTGCACCCGCCGTGACAAGCGACCAGGGGCGCAGGTTGGTGACTTGGAACAGGGACCAGCCATGTGCACTGCGGGGGAGCGCCGGAGCCGGCAGTCGGGGGACTGCCGGCTCCTTTTTCCTCCGGGGTGCGCCTGACACAAAAAAGCCCGGGCAATCCGGGCTTTTTTACAAAGTGCCGACGTCCGGCAGGGCCGGAACAGGGGGGATCCAGTATTTCCCCACCGGACATCGACATGGAGCGACACTTCCCATCACGTCGAAAAGCGACGCAATCGGTCAACCGACGGCGAGCCTAGCCTGCGCTGGCAACCCCGGCAAACAATCAGGGCGTTTCTTCAGTCATCCGGTAGCTGCGCTCAGGCCGCTCTTCCTGCACGCGCTCGGGCGGGCTGGCCCGCTCCATGCGCTGAGGCGGGGGCTGCATGCGCTGGGGTGGTGGTGCAATCTGGGCCCGGTCCGGATAGCCGGGTGCCGACTCGACCAGTCCCGGCGACACCGTCTGCGCACGCAACAGCCCGCGGCCGCGTTCCGGATCCCGATAGCCGGCGTTGGGCGCACGCCACGGCGGTGGTTGGCCTTCCTGGCCTGGCGGGCGCTGCGGTCTGCTGCCCGGGTAGTGCGGGGCGACCGGAGGACGCGGGTGGTAAGGGCGATAGTTCGGATGCGGGTAGTAGCCGCCATAGCCGCCATACCCATAGTAGGGCCAGGAATAGCCATAGGGGCCAAAGCTGCCCCAGCCATAGCCCAGCGAAACCTGGCCGCCATAGCCATAGCCGCCGTAGTAGGGGCCATAGACTTGCACCGGCGCGGCGCGGCCCACGTAATAGCCGCCCGGCGCGCTGCCGCCGGCGTAGTCATAGGTGGCGCAGCCGCTGAGCGCGGCGACGGCTATAAGGCTAATGGTCAGGCGGATCTTCATGGTGTACCCCCGTTGCAGGGCCCCAGCTTCGGCCCACTGCATTGAATCGGCGCTTAATCCGGCCGGACTGACCCTCGGCCACCAGAGTACATTCATCCGCTGTCCCGACACCTGAACACAGGTAATTCAATCGGTTCCGGTGCTGAAGCCCGGATGCGTTAATCTTTTTCGCATGTCCACTGCCTTGCCCGTTTTCGAAGACGTGCTGTCCGCCGCCGCGCGGATCGCTCCGCACGCACGGGTGACGCCGGTGCTGCATTCGGCCACGCTGGATGCGGCGGCCGGCTGTGACCTGCACTTCAAGGCCGAGCACTTGCAGCGCGTGGGCGCGTTCAAGTTCCGCGGCGCCTGCAACGCGGTGTGGGCACTGGCGCAGGCCCCGGCCGCCGCCGGGGTGGTCACCCATTCCTCCGGCAACCACGGCGCGGCGCTGGCCCTGGCCGCACGCACCCGCGGCATCGCCTGCCACGTAGTGGTGCCCGAAGGTGCGGTGGCCAGCAAGGTGGCCGCGATACAGCGCTACGGCGGCGTCGTGCAGCGGTGTGCGCCCACCATCACAGCCCGCGAGCAGGCCTGCGCGGAACTTCAGCGCAGCACCGGCGCAACCCTGGTGCACCCGTATGCGGATGCGCAGGTGATCGCTGGCCAGGGCACCGCAGCGCTGGAGCTGCTCAACGCGGTGCAGGGCCTGCAGGTGCTGGTGGTGCCGGTCGGCGGCGGCGGCCTGGCCGCGGGCACGGCGATCGCGGCGGCAGCGCTGGCGCCGGGGTGTGAGCTCATCCTGGCCGAACCCGAAGGAGCCGCCGACACCGCGCGTTCGCTGGCCGCGGGCGAACGGTGTGTGGACTTCACCCCGGACACGCTGTGCGATGGCCTGCGCGGCACCCTGGGAGCGCCGAATTTCGAAGTGCTGCAGCGTTTCGGCGCAAACGTCATCACGGTCAGCGATGCAGACACCGTGCACGCCATGCGCCTGCTCTGGCAGGTGACCAAGCAGCTGGTGGAACCCTCCTCGGCCATCGCCTTGGCCGCGGTGCTGGCACAGCCCATGCGGTTTGCTGGCCGCCGGGTTGGGGTCATGCTGTCAGGCGGCAACGTCGACCTGGATGCGCTGCCCTGGAGTAAGGCGTGAGCGCGCGTCGATCGCCCAGGCGCCGGGGGGGCGTGCTGCGATGGCTGGGCTGGCTGCTGTTGCTGCCGGTGGCCTGGGTGGTGGGGGTGGCCAGCTACATCGTGCTGGTCGGCGGACGCGACCAGGCGGCGCCGGCCGATACGATCATCGTGCTGGGGGCGGCGGCGTACGACGCACGCCCGTCACCGGTGTTCGAGCAGCGCATCCTTCACGGCATCGACCTGTATCAGCGCGGCCTGGCCAAGCGGATCATTTTCACCGGGGGATACGGCGGTGGCGGCGCACGTTTCTCCGAATCCCAGGTGGCGCGTCGCTATGCGCTGCGCCAGGGCGTGCCGGCCAAAGCCATCCTGATCGAGTCCGTATCGCGCAATACCCAGGAGAACCTGCAGCAGGCCAACCGCGTGATGCATCGGCAAGGCCTGCGCAGCGCGATCATCGTCAGCGATCCGCTGCATATGTCACGCGCGCTGCGTATCAGCCGCGATGTGGGCATCAACGCGGTGGGCTCGCCCACGCCCACCACCCGTTTCCGCAGCCTGACCACGCGCTGGCGCTTCCTGGCCAACGAGGTGTATTTTTTCCACCGCGACGCTATCGCCAGGCTGCGTCGCGTGTAATCACCGCTGCACGCTGCCAGATGCACGCGTCCATGCGCACGCAAACAGGAAGCACGCAGCGCGATGCGAACCCAGTGGTCAACAGAGCCCGCGCCAGTCACGCGGGTGGACCTCAGGAGAGGTGGATCGCGTTCCAGCAAAATCACGCAATGCAGACGGCTGTACAGGGCTCACTGCCCACGCCGTCGAATCGGTATCTGCGCCAGTGGCATCGCGGCCATCTCCCCGGTCGGGCCGCGGACCGGCGCACCGGCCGGCGGCGACCAGGCATGGGCATAGATCACCTCCCAGGTGCTGGGCAGTTTTCCATCGGCCTGGCGCAGGGGCTCGTACGCGGCGCTGGCCGCGCTGAAGCGCGCGCGGCCGGTGAGGGTATGGCGGCGTGACTGCAGCGCGTTGGTGGCGCCCAGTGCGCGCAGCTCGCGCATCAGCGCGGGCATGTCGTCGTAGGTCAGCTTGAACAGGTCGCGGTCCAGCACCGGATCGCGGAAACCGGCCAGCAGCAGGGCGTCACCGAAGCGCGCGATGGGCGGGAACTGGCTGACATGCGGCGCGGCATCCACCTGCGAGAATGCCTCGCGCAGCTCGACCAGCGTATCCGGGCCGAAGGTCGAACACAGCAGCAGGCCGCCGGGTCTGAGCACGCGCCGGAAGCCGGCGAACAGCGCCGGCAGGTCTTCCACCCACTGCACGCACAGGTTGGTGTACAGCACGTCAACGCTGTGCTCGGCCAGCGGCAGCGCGCGTGCGTCGGCGCAGACCCGGGCGAACGGCTTCCACCAGCGGGATTGTTTTTTTGCCTGACGCAGCATCGGCAGGGCCAGGTCCAGCGCGATGACCTGCGCGCGCGGCCAGCGCTTGCGCAGGCTTGCCGCCGCATGCCCAGGTCCACAGCCCACGTCCAGCACGACCTGGGGCACGCGATCGCCGTAGTAATCCAGGGATTCCAGCAGGCGCGTGCCGACCTCGCGCTGCAGCGCCGCGGCCGCGTCGTAGCCGGGCGCGGCGCGCGAGAAGGCGCGGCGGATCTGGCGATGGTCGAAAGGTGTATTCATAGGCGGTAGTTGTGCTGCAACTCGCGTATTAGACGTATGAGCGACGTAAGTCGCGATGGGGCATGACGTAGGAGCGACGTAAGTCGCGATGAAGCCCTACAT
>JAJAZJ010000104.1 GCA_026785795.1 Pseudoxanthomonas sp. | reverse complement strand
GGGCGTGGAGATCGGCGACGCCGAGCTGCCGGGCCTGCAGAAGAAGATCATTCGCGAATCGCTGGCGCGCAACAAGGTGGTCATCACCGCCACGCAGATGCTGCAGTCCATGGTGGAAAACCCCATCCCGACGCGCGCCGAAGTGCTGGACGTGGCCAACTCGGTCATCGACGGCACCGATGCGGTGATGTTGTCGGCAGAGACCGCCGCCGGGGCGTACCCGATCAAGGCCGTGGAGGCCATGGCGCGGATCTGCCTGGGTGCGGAAAAGCAGTTCGAGACGGAAACCGACTTCGGCAAGGCACAGCGCAACCTGGAGCGTGCCGACCAGGCCATCGCCATGGCCACCATGTTCCTGTCCGACCACATCGGCGTGCGCGCGATCGTGGCGATGACCGAGTCCGGTGGCACCGCCCGCTACCTGTCGCGCTTCCGCACCAGCGCGCCGATCTACGCCTTTGCCCGCCATGACGGCGCGCGCCGGCGCATGTGCATGATGCGCAACGTGTTCCCCATCGCCTTCGACAGCCGGGGCCTGGCCCCACGCGAAGCCGCACGCGATGCGCTGCGCTGCCTGCGCGACATGAACCGGCTGGTTCCCGGTGATCGGGTCATCTTTACCAGTGGCGACCACATGGAGCAGCATGGCGCCACCAACACCCTGCGCCTGCTGCAGATTGGTGCGGACGGCAAGGCGGAAGGCCTGGGCGAGCTGTAACCCGCGCTGATCGCAGCAGCGCCCATGACGGTGACGCCCTGGATTGGCGTCGCCAGTCCATGAGGCTGGGTCGCAGCTTGCGCAGCTCCTACAAAGACCGGCCGTTACCAGGTAATCGCTCGCAGGCCAGTGGTGCAGGGGAAGGTTGACCGGCACGGGCTATAATTCCCGCCCCTTTCCCGCGCCGCCACAGGAACACCATGAGCATTGAACAGCTTGCCGAAACCGCCCAGGCCATGGTCGCCGCGGGCAAGGGCATCATCGCGATCGACGAATCCACCGCCACCATCGCCAAGCGCTTCGCCGGGGTGGGCATCGAGAATACGGAAGAGAACCGCCGCGCCTACCGCGAGATGCTGCTGACCACGCCCAAGCTGGGCGAGCACATCTCCGGCGCCATCCTGTACGACGAAACCCTGCGCCAGTCGACCAGGGACGGCGTGCCGTTCGCCAAGCTCATGGCCGCCAACGGCATCATCCCCGGCATCAAGGTCGACAAGGGTACCCATCCGCTGGCCGGCTGCCAGGGCGAAGTGGTCACCGAGGGCCTTGACGGCCTGCGTGATCGGCTGAAGGAGTACTACGCGCTGGGAGCACGCTTCGCCAAGTGGCGCGCCGTGATCAACATCGGCGACGACATCCCGTCCGGCACCTGCATCGAAGCCAACGCGCACGCGCTGGCGCGCTACGCGGCGCTGTGCCAGGAGGCCGGCATCGTGCCGATGGTGGAGCCGGAGGTGCTGATGGACGGCGACCACGACATCGAGACCTGCTACGAAGTCACCGAGGCCACCCTGCGCGCGCTGTTCGGCGCGCTGTACGAGCAGAACGTGATGCTGGAAGGCACCATCCTCAAGGCGTCGATGGTCGTCGCGGGCAAGCACTGCGACGAGCAGGCCAGCATCGAGGAGGTGGCCGAGGCCACGGTGATGTGCCTGAAGAGCACCGTACCGGCGATCCTGCCTGGCGTGGTGTTCCTGTCCGGCGGGCAACGTGACGAAGATGCCACCGCCCATCTGGACGCCATGAACCGCCTGGGCAACCTGCCGTGGCCTCTGTCTTTTTCCTACGGTCGCGCCATGCAGTCCGCGGCTTTGGAGCTCTGGTCCAAGGATCTGGTAGGCAACTTCGACAAGGCCCAGGCCATCGTGCACGCACGTGCCCGCGACAACGGCATGGCGGCGCTGGGTAAATGGGAAGGCTGAAGCGAGCACCCGTCTCCATCGCGCAACATGAAAACGCCGGCCTAGCGCCGGCGTTTTCGCAGGTGCTGTCTGAATGCAGGATCTTTCACGATTATCCATAAAAATCAATAACGTGTGGGTTGGAGAAGCTGGGGTAAACGGCCAATGCACGACCGGCCATGGGATGAACACCTGCTGACCAAGAGGAAATTGCTGTAGACATAGTTGCCTAAGCAACTATATCATACGCAGTCATGAATACTCATGCTTACGAAGGCGGCGTTGGCTACCTCATCGCCGATCTCACTCGCCTGTTCGGCCGCGTCTTCGACCGGCGTGCCGCGCATCTGGACCTGACTCAAGCGCAGTGGCGCGCGCTCAAGGGCATCCATGACGCCGAGGGACTGACCCAGGCGGACCTGGCCGCCGTGCTGGACATGGAGCCCATCGCCGTTGGTCGCGTGGTTGACCGGCTGGGCAAGGCCGGCTTCGTCGAGCGCCGTGCCGATCCGCGTGACCGTCGCTGCTGGCGCCTGCACCTGGCCCCACAGTCCAGCCAGGTCATGGACGCGATCGAAAGCGTGGCGATGTCGCTGCGCGAAGCGTGCGTGGCCGGCGTTGAACCGCAGGAACTGCAGACCACGCTCAAGGTTCTAGTGCAGATCCGCGAAACCCTCTCCCAACTCGATCGCGCCAGCCGCGGTGAGGCTTCACTGCGCAAAGGTTGAACCAGGACCGACACGATCAAAGCCGCGGGGTGCTACGGCGACGAGTCGCGACCCCGTACTCGCCTCCAATGGTCCGATCGGGGCAGACGCGCCCGGATCAGGGCAGCGAGGCTTCTCCCAAGGATGCCAGCCAATCGTCGTCCGAACCTTCGTTGACGCCCTCGAACAGCGGCGTGGAGAAGTAGCGCTCGCCGGTATCGGGCAGCATAGCCAGGATCACCGCGCCCTGCTCGGCATCCCTGGCGACTTCCAGTGCAGTGGACACCGTGGCGCCACCGGAGATGCCGGTGAAGATGCCTTCCTCGGCGGCCAGGCGGCGCGCCGTGGCGATGGCGTCAACGTCGGTCACCGTCAGGATCTGGTCGGCGACTTCGCGGTTAAGTACATCGGGGATAAAGTCCGGGGTCCAGCCCTGGATTTTGTGCGGCGCCCATTCTTTGCCCAACAGCAGCGCAGCGCTGGCGGGTTCAGAGGCGATGATCTTCACCTCGGGGCGGGCCACCTTCAGCACTTCACCCACGCCGGTCAGGGTGCCCCCGGTGCCCCAACCGGTGACGAAGTGGTCAAGCCGATGACCGGCGAAGTCGCGCAGGATTTCCGCCGCAGTGGTCTGCCGGTGGTAGGCAGGATTGGCCGGATTGGCGAACTGCCGCGCCAGGAACCAGCCGTGCCTGGCCGCCAGTTCCTCCGCGCGCCGGACCATGCCGCTGCCGCGTTCCGCGGCCGGGGTCAGGATGACCTTGGCACCGTAGGCACGCATCAGCTTGCGGCGCTCTACGGAGAAGGTTTCCACCATGGTGGCCACGAACTTGTAGCCGCGTGCGGCGGCCACCATGGCCAGGGCCACGCCGGTATTGCCTGAGGTCGCCTCGACAATGGTGTCGCCGGGCTTCAGCAACCCCTTTGCCTCGGCGTCCAAGACGATGGCCAGGGCCAGGCGGTCCTTGACCGAGCCCCCGGGATTGAACGACTCCACCTTGACGTAAAGCGTGACGTGGGCAGGCGCAAGGCGCTGCAGCCTGACCACCGGGGTGCGGCCGATGGTGTCCAGGATGTTGTCGTACAGGGGCATGGGGGTTCTCCGTAGCGGGCAGGGCACCCGCGGGCATGAGTGTAGGGGTGCCAGGGGAAAGGCGGGGTGGAGGATGCGGTCTTAGAAAGTGGGTCCTGCGCCCGGTCTTCTGCACGCTCGCTGCGGGGGCACGCACCAGACCTGCTGCCGGCAATTGACCCTGAACCTTGACCGTCAGCACCAGCGATCAGGCCAGGACCGATGCATCTGCGATGCGTTCACAGGATAGCGGCCGTGCATCCACCCGCTTCAACGCCAGCGGTCCGCTGTGCCAGTGAATG
>JAJAZJ010000103.1 GCA_026785795.1 Pseudoxanthomonas sp. | reverse complement strand
GCTTGGGGAAGCCTGATGTCTTCGATTGAACCGACCTCCCGCCCGCAGGACGAGCCAGCCCGCTCGCGCATGCGTGCCGAAACCCCGCCGCCGCGCTACTGGCGCCGCTGGGTCGAGGATGCGCCTCCAGTACCTGCCGCCGCCAGCGCCGCCATGCCTGAACCCTCTGACCCTGCAAGCGCTAGCGTCAGCGCTCACCCAACCCCTGCGGACGCCGAGCCCGGCTCCAAGCAGGGCAAGGAAGACGCGCCCTACCGGATCCTGATCGTCGAGGACGACCGCGGCCAGGCCCTCTTCGCCCAGAGCGTGCTGCACGGTGCCGGCATGCTGGCCGAAGTGGAAATGCTGCCCGACGGCGTGCTGCAGGCGATCGCCCGCTTCAAGCCGGACCTGGTGCTGATGGACCTGCACATGCCCGGCAAGGACGGCATGACCCTGACCATGCAGATCCGCCAGCAGAAGGAATTCCTGCACCTGCCGATCGTGTTCCTGACCGGTGATCCGGACCCGGAACGCCAGTTCGAGGTCCTGGAAAGCGGCGCGGACGACTTCCTGACCAAGCCCATCCGTCCCCGCCACCTGATTGCCGCGGTCGCCAACCGGATCAAGCGTGCCCGCCAGCGCGCGCCGGTGCTGGCAGCGCCCAGCACCGCGCTGAATCCCGAAACCGGCCTGCCTACCCGCGCCTACCTGATGCAGCAGCTCGGCAACACGCTGGAATCCGGTGCCGCCGGTGGCCTGTTCTTCGTGGAAATCAGCAACACCCTGGGGCTGCGCGAACGCTACGGCTACGCCACCTTCGAACAGCTGATGAACCAGGCTGGCCATATCCTGGCCGAGGCCGCCTCGCCGCACGCGCTGGCCCGCTTGAACGACAACAGCTTCGTGGTCCTGGCGGAGGGTCTGTCCGTCGAGGCCATGGCCGAATTCGCCCTAGGCCTGCGCAGCGGCCTGACCGCGCATGCGTTCAACGTGCGCGAGGACGAAAGCCTTCGGCTGGCTGCCGCGGTGGGCTACGCCGCCCTGCCCGACACTTTTTCCGATACGGGCAGCGCGCTGGAGGCTACCGAGCGTGCCTCGCTGCAGGCCCGCGCCCAGGCCGATGGCGTGGCCGCCTACGTGGCCCCACCACCACCGGAAGAAGAAGGCAGGATCTCGCTGGACGATGCCGACCTGGAGCTGGCCTACCAGCCCATCGTAGCGGTGGCCGGCAGCGACCAGCCGCAGTACCAGGTGCTGCTGCGCATGCGCCAGGCCGACGGCAGCCTGGTCCCGGCCGCGCAGGCGGTGCCGGCGGCAGAGCTGGCTGGCCGCATCGTGGAGCTGGACCGGCAGGTGATGCATCGGGTGATGGAAATCCTGGCCCAGTACCAGGCCGACGGCAACCCGCTGCGCCTGTTCGTTTCCCAATCGCCGCGCTCGCTGGCGCGTGAATCCTTCGCCGACTGGCTGCTGCAGTCCATTGCCGCCGGTGGCATCGAGGGTACTTCGCTGATCATCGACCTGCGCCTGGACGATGCGCTGATCCATTCGGAGACCCTGCGCCAGTTCTGCAGCCGCCTGATGCCGGCCGGGGTGCAGTTCTGCCTCAGCCAGTTCGAGCCCGGGCGCGAAGCCGAGGCCCTGCTCACCCAGTTGCCGCTGGGCTACCTGCGCGTTTCCAGCCGCTACGCCGGCGCCCATTCCGACCGGGCCCTGCGCGACCAGCTGCGCGGGATGATCGACCTCGCCCACCGCCTGGGCCTGCAGGTCATTGGCCAGCAGATAGAAGACCCACAGGCCGCCGCCGCGATGTGGATGGGCGGCGTGGATTTCATCCAGGGCAACCTGGTACAGGGCGTCAGCAGCGACCTGGACTTTGATTTCCACAACGCGGTGCTCTAGCCGATGAATTCGCCCGGGCGGTTCCCTGCGGCTGCGTGGCTGGCGCTGGGCAGCATCGTGCTGGCAGCCGGGCTGCTGGTGCCGCCGGCGCTGGGCTACGCGGGCCCCTGGTACATGGGCGCACTGGCCTGCCTGGTGGCGGCCGCGGCGCTGTGCGTGGCGGTGATCCAGCGCATGCGGGCGATGGACCTGGACACCGAAGCGGCCGAAGCGCGGGCGGCCATGGCCGAATCCGAACGCGAAGGCCTCAAGCGCGAGCTGCAGCGCCACGACCGCCTGGAACAACAGCTGCTGCTGGCCAAACAGGCCGCCGAATCGGCGGTGCTGGCCAAGGGTGAGTTCCTGGCCACCATGAGCCACGAGATCCGCACTCCGCTCAACGGCATCGTGCCGATGCTGGACCTGCTCTCGCGCGCCGCGCTGCCGCCCGATCAGCGCGAGATGCTCAACACCGCCAGCGCTTCGTCGCAGCAGCTGCTGCGCATCGTCGACGACATCCTGGACTACTCCAAGCTGGAGGCGAACCGGCTGGAGCTGGAAATCACCGGCTTCAATCTGCGCGAAGTGCTGGACGGGGTGCTGCAGCTCATGCAGCGGCCGGCCGAGAACAAGGGCCTGCAACTGAACCTGCAGCTGGACCCGGCCGTGCGCCTGCCGGTGCGCGGCGACCCGGTGCGCATGCGCCAGGTGCTGAGCAACCTCATCGGTAACGCGGTCAAGTTCACCGAACGCGGCGCCGTCAGCGTCAGCGTACGCAAGCTGGGGGAAACCGCGGCCCAGCACCTGCTGCGTTTCGAGGTGCGCGACACCGGCATAGGCATCGACGACGAAGCACAGGCGCGCCTGTTCAATTCCTTTACCCAGGCCGACGCGTCCACCACGCGCCTGTACGGAGGCACCGGGCTGGGGCTGGCCATCTGCAAGCGCATCGTGGATCTGATGGGTGGCCGCATCGGGGTGAATTCCGCGCCCGGGCGCGGGGCGACTTTCTGGTTCGAAGTGCCGCTGCTGAAGGTGGTCGGGGATCTGCGCACCCACGATTCTGGCGTGGAGCAGTCGCGCGTGCTCCTGGTGACCCCGGACGTGCGCCTGCGCCAGCGGCTGGCCCTGCTGCTGCCCAGCTGGGGCATGCAGCTGACCACGGTGGAGACCACCCAGGAGGGTCTGGAGCGGCTGCGCAGCGGCCTGGCCCCGATGGGCGTGCGTCACGGCATCGTCATCGGCGACCTCTCCAGCATCCGCGCCAGCGCCCGCGCACTGCACCGCGGCGTGACCCGCCGCAACGCCGAGCAGCCGACCCGGATGGTGTGGCTGTACGGCGACGAGGAAATCCCCGACGAACTGCGCGAGGGCAGCATCCTGCTGCCGCGGCACACCCACGGCGCCGACCTGCATGCCGCCCTGTCCTTTGCGCCGCCACCGGCCCAGGCCGAAGCGGCGCCACCAGGATTCCCAAGCACCGAACTTGCCTCGCCAACCCCGCCAACCCCGAGGCCTGAGGCCGCGGTTGCGCCCACCACCGTGCCTGCGCCACAGTTGGCAAACGTCGTGGAGGGCGAGCAGGCCGATATGAGCACGCGCGTGCTGCTGGTCGAGGACAACCCGGTCAACCTGGCTGTCGGCGAAAAGCTGCTCTCCGTGCTGGGCTACGAATGCGATATCGCCACCAACGGCCAGATCGCGCTCGAGAAGATGGCGACCGACCGCTACAGCCTGGTGCTGATGGACTGCCAGATGCCGGTGCTGGATGGATACGCGGCAACCCGCGAATGGCGCGACCGCGAACTGCTGCAGCTCTCGCCGCAGCGGCTGCCCATCGTGGCCATGACCGCCAATGCGATGGCCGGCGACCGCCAACGCTGCCTGGATGCCGGCATGGATGATTATCTGTCCAAGCCGGTGTCGCGCGACCAGCTTGAGGCGTGCATGCTGCGCTGGCTGCCCGGGCGCGCCAGCTTCCGTCCGCGCAACCTGCGCGAAAGCGGCAAGGATTCCCGCGCCGGGCCTCAGCGCGCGGCCCCGACTGCGGCGGTGCCGTCCGCACCCGGCCCGGCCAGCTTCCCGGTGCTGGACCAGAGCATGCTGGACGAGCTGCAGGAGATTGCAGGCGATGAAACCCTGCGCATCGTCAGCCTGTTCCTGGAAGACGCCCCGCGCCTGATTGCGCAGATGGAAAGCGCCTCGGCCGCACCGGACCTGGAAGCGATGCGCAACGCGGCCCACACCCTCAAGTCATCCAGTGCCAACGTGGGCGCCATGGCCCTTTCGACTGCGGCCAAGCGGGTTGAGCTGGGTGCGCGCACGCAGAAGCTGGACCGCCCCGCGGTGGCCGTGGCCCTGGTCATCGCCGAGTACGCGCGTGCGCGCATGGCCCTGCAGGGCTACACGCTGCAGCTGGTGCGCGAAGGTCACGCGCCGGTTCAGCCCTCGAGCTTGGTCAACAGGTAGTTCGGCTCGCCAAGCCGGTCGATCAGCGACAGCTGCGTCTCGATCCAGTCGATGTGTTCCTCTTCCGAATCCAGGATGTCGGCCAACAGCTGGCGGCTGACGTAGTCGTTCACCTGCTCGCAGTGGGCGATCGCTTCGCGCAGCAAAGGCACGGCGTCGTACTCCAGCGCCAGGTCGCATTCGAGCAGTTCGCGCGGATTCTCGCCAATACGCAGCTTGCCCAGCACCTGGAAATTCGGCAGCCCGTCCAGGAACAGGATGCGCTCGGACAGCTTGTCCGCATGCTTCATCTCGTCGATGGATTCTTCATACTCGTGCTTGGCCAGCTCGTGCAGGCCCCAGTTCTTCAGCATCTTGGCGTGCAGGAAGTACTGGTTGATCGCGGTCAACTCGCTGTAGAGCGCCCTGTTGAGGAACTCGATGACCTTGGGATCGCCTTTCATGACGCTGCTCCAAGCGTGGGGATGGCGTGCAGGTTAGCGACTCGGTAGCCGCGGCGGCGAAACGCGAATCGTGCTCAATTGCAGACCGGTGGCGAGCGATGCACCGCCACGCGTGCGGACATCAGGCGGCGCGCGACATGCCCAGCAAGGGCAGCGGCAAGGGGAAGGTGTCGCGATGCGCCGGCTGCAGCATGGCCGCGGCCGTTTCCAGGCAGGTGCCGCAGTTGGCGCCGGCACCGGTGCGCATGGTCAGCTCGGCCACGCTCCGGCAGCCGTTGGCGACGGCTTCGCGGATCTGGTGATCGGTAACCCCATTGCAGATGCAGACGTACATGTGGGCGGGCTTCCTGAGGCTGGCTGGGCAGGCCTCATTTCACCCTGAATGCGAATCATTGTCAATTACTTCAGGCGCCGGCCTTTCCGTCACGAGTACCTGCGGGCCGGCCGCCGGCCGGGGGGCTGCCCTGCCGGGCCGGAGTCAGCCAGGCCTCCAGCAGCACCTGCGGTACCGCCTGGGCACCGGCCACCACGCGGGCGAACGGCGCCAGGTGGCCCAGGGCCCGGGCATACACCCACCGCTTGAAGGTCACCACGTGCTCCATCGGGTACCAGAAATCCACCCAGCGCCAGTGGTCGAATTCCGGGGTCTCGGTCAGGTCCAGGCGCAGGTGGGCTTCGTCCCCGACCAGGCGCAGCAGGAACCAGACCTGCTTCTGGCCGATGCAGACGTGGCGTTCGGCATGGCGCACGGCACGCGGCGGCAGCCGGTAGCGCAGCCAGCCTGGGGTGGCGCCCAGGACCTCGACATGCTCGGGCAGCAGGCCGGTTTCCTCGCGCAATTCGCGGTACATGGCTTCCACCGGCGTCTCATCGGTGTTCATGCCGCCCTGCGGAAACTGCCAGCCGTCCCGGCGCACCCTGCGCGCCCAGAACACCCTTCCGTCCGGGTGCATCAACACTATGCCGACGTTCGGTCGGTAGCCGTCCGGATCGATCACGATGCGGACTCCTGAAATCTACTGACTGGGACTGTGCCATGCCCGTGCCGAAGCCACAACCGCAGGCGCGCGCCATTGACATGCAGCGGGCGGACGGGAAAAATGCACGGTTCGTTGTTCGGCTATGTAGCTCAGCCGGTTAGAGCACGTCACTCATAATGACGGGGTCGGTGGTTCGAGTCCACCCATAGCCACCACATCCAACCCCACGATCCTGCGGGGTTTTTTTGTGTCCGAACGATGGGTGCGCGCCCTAAGCCGCTGGCAGCGGGACTTCAGGACAGCCCTCACCATGGTCCAGCAGCGCCGCCGCCAGTAGCCCTCCTGGGGGCGGCGATGGAGTTGATTGCGCGGAACATTGGTCGGTTGCTGCAGACCCTGCGCAGCGGGGGGGCAGCGCCGGGTGATGGATATCGGTGCGCGCGACGGCACGAATCACGCACGACCAATTCGTGTGCTTTGAGTGATTTGCAGCCCCGTGCGGCTCAATGAAAATCCCGGCTCTTCGGCTGCAGCCCTGCCAGCAGCGCGCTGTAGTCGTGCATGTGCTGGATGATCAGGTGCTGCACCCCATCGACGCGCTCCAGGCGTGCATTGATCGCCAGCAAACGTGAGCCCAGCAGGATGCGTCGCTGGCGCTCGGCTACATGCTCCCAGGCCAGGGCATTGACCAGTCCGTCCTCGTCTTCCAGGGTGAGGAAGGTGACACCGCCCGCCGTTTCCGGGCGCTGGCGCAGGGTCACCAGCCCTGCGAAGCGGATGCTGCGCCCGTGCGGGATAGTGGCCAACTCCGATGATCGCCGACAGCGCCGTGCCCGCAGCTGGGATCGCAGCATCGCCAGCGGGTGCTTGCCCAGGGTCGTGCCGAGCAGGGCGTAGTCGGACAGCAGGTCTTCGCCTGCGCTTGGCATCGGGATCGGCAGCCGTGCTTCCGGGGTCTGCGCTATGGCGTCGAACAGGGGAAGCGAACGCTCAACGCCGGACAGCGCCCAGCGGGCACGATGGCGGTGCCCAGCCAGGCCCTTCAGTGCGCCGGCATCGGCCAACAGGCCCTGGTGCCGGCGATCCAGTCCGCTGCGACGGGTCAGGTCGCTGACGTCGGCAAAGCGCTGGCCTTGCCGTGCCTGGACCACGGTCTGCGCTACCCCGGCCTGAAACCCGCTGATCATGCGAAGCCCCAGCCGGATATCCGGCGGTTCTGACGGGTTGCCGCGGGGGAACTCCAGGGTGCAGTCCCAGTCGCTGTAGCGCACGTCGACCGGCAGCACGCCGATGCCGTGGCGCCTGGCGTCCTGCAGGAGTTGATCGGCGCTGTAGAAGCCCATCGGCTGGCTGTTGATCAGGCTCACGGTGAATGCGGCCGGCTCATGGCACTTGAGCCAGCAGCTGGCATAGGTAACCAGGGCAAAACTGGCGGCGTGGCTTTCCGGAAAGCCGTAATGGCCGAAGCCCTTGATCTGCTCGAACAGGTGTTCGGCGTATTGCTCGCTGTAGCCCCGCGCCAGCATGCCGGCCAGCAGTCGGTCGCGATGCGGCTCCAGCCCACCGCGTCGTTTCCACGCGGCCATGGAGCGCCGCAGCTGGTCTGCCTCACCGGGCGCGAAGCCCGCCGCATCGATGGCCAGCTGCATCACCTGCTCCTGGAACAGCGGTACGCCCAGGGTGCGCTCGAAGATGTGCTTGAGCTGTGGCGGATAGTCGATGGGCTCCTCGCCGCGCTTGCGCCGCAGGTAGGGATGCACCATGTCGCCCTGGATCGGGCCCGGCCGCACGATGGCGACTTCGATCACCAGTTCGTAGAAGTTGCTGGGCTGGGTGCGCGGCAGCATCGCCATCTGCGCCCGCGACTCGATCTGGAACGTACCCACGGTGTCGGCCTTGCCGATCATGGCGTAGGTCGCCGGATCCTCGGCCGGGATGGTGGCCAGGCTCAGGTCATGCCGGCCGGTGGAGCGCAGCAGGTCCAGGGTCTTGCGCACGGCGGTGAGCATGCCCAGCGCCAGCACGTCGACCTTCATCAGCCCAAGGCTGTCCAGATCGTCCTTGTCCCACTGGATCACGGTGCGTCCGTCCATGGCGGCGTTCTCGACCGGCACCAGGGTGGAGAGCGGGTATTCGGAAATAACGAATCCGCCTGGATGCTGCGACAGGTGCCGCGGCAGCTGCATCAGTTCGCGGGTCAGGCCTAGCACGCGCGCCAGCAGGCGCTGCTGTGGATCGAAGCCGGCCTCGCGCAGATGGGTATCGTCCGGCTCGCCTTCCCAGTGGTTCATGGTGCTGGCCAGCGTGCTGATCTGGTCCGGCGGCAGGCCGAGCACCTTGGCCACGTCACGGATCGCACTGCGCCCGCGGTACTGGGTGGCTACGGCGGTGAGCGCGGCGCGTTCGCGCCCGTAGCGTTCGAACACGTACTGGATCACCTCCTCGCGACGTTCGTGCTCGAAGTCGATGTCGATGTCCGGCGGTTCGTTGCGCTCGCGCGACAGGAAGCGCTCGAACAGCATGTTCATGCGCGATGGATCCACTTCGGTGATGCCCAGGGCAAAGCACACGGCCGAGTTGGCCGCCGAGCCACGCCCCTGGCAGAGGATGCCGCGGCTGCGGGCGAAGCGGACGATATCGTGCACGGTGAGGAAGTAGGACTCGTAGGCAAGCTCGGCGATCAGGGCCAGCTCGTGCTCGATCTGTGCGCGCACCTTGGCCGGCAGGCCGTGCGGCCAGCGCCAGGCTGCTCCTTCTTCCGTCGCTTGCCGCAGCCAGGTGGTTGGCGTGTGGCCCGCCGGGACCAGCTCGTGCGGATAGGTGTAGCGCAGCTGGTCAAGCGCGAACGTACAGCGCTGTGCAATGCGCACCGACTCGGCCATCCACTGCGGGCGATACAGCCGCGCCAGTGCATGGCGTGGACGCAGGTGCCGTTCGGCGTTCTGGAACAGCCGCCAGCCGGCCTCGGCGACGGTGCAGTGATGGCGTACGGCGGTGAGCACGTCCTGCAGCGGGCGCCGGGCGCGTACATGCATGTGCACATCGCCAGCGGCCACGATCGGGATGCCGTGCTGTCCGGCAAGATCTTCCAGCCACGCGATGCGTTCGGACTCACCGGCTTCCCGGTGTCGTTCGATCGCCAGCCACAGGCGCCCACCAAAGCGCGCCTGCAGCCAGGCAAGATGGCGTTCTTCCCCGGGCAACGGTGCGGGCCACAGGCACAGCAATCCAACCGGGACGCTGGAAAAATCTGCCGGCAGGGTCAGATACGTGCCCTTCCTGGCCCGCCGCCGGCTCACCGTGATCAACTGGCACAGCGCCTCGTAGGCAGGCTGGTCGGCGCACAGCAGCACCACCTTCGGCCCCCCGTGCACCTGGAACTCCGCGCCGACGATCAGGGGCACGCCATGGGTCTTGGCGGCTTCATGCGCGCGCACGATCCCGGCCAGCGAGCACTCGTCGGTGATCGCCAGTGCGCTGTAGCCAAGTTCGGCCGCGCGCTGGAACAGTTCATCCGCGGTCGATGCCCCGCGCTGGAAGCTGAAGGCCGACAGGCAGTGCAGTTCGGCGTAGCCCGGCGTGATCACGCGAACCAGCCCTGCAGCCACCACTGCCCCGGCACCTTGGGCGAGCGGAAGGCCCACGCCTCCTGGCCCTCGCGCGTGCGCACGATGGCGTAGTCACGCAGCACGTCACTGCCGTCCCACCAGCCGGATTCGATGCGTTCGGGCAGGCCAATGATTTCGACTTCACCATGCAGCGGGATCGGCTGGTACAGCAGCCAGGCCGGACGGCGCGCAAGCACAGGGACCTGCTTGGGCGGGATGCCGGTGGCGCGGGTGGCGCGCTCCGGACGGTGGTCGGCATGCAGCACCACGTCGCCAACGGCGGTATCGCCCAGGCGCGCGCGCAAACGTTCGCGCAGCTGGGTCCACGGCAGCGCCTGCTGCGGGCGGGTATCGAACAGGTCGCGGGCCGCGGGCACGAAGGGCGGCAGCTCTTCGGCGCGCAGCTGCATGCCGCGGGTACCGGCCGGCAACCTGAGCTGGTCCAGCCGGCTGCGCGCCAGCTCGAACAGCATCGCGGCGTCGCGTTCGGGTGCGAGCAGACCGACGGTCAGCGTGCTGGCGGGATGCCGCTCGTGCTCGAACAGCAGGGTAAAGCGCTGCACCCCGCCGTCACGGCAGGCCAGGAACGTGGCCAGGTCCGCAGTCAGTCGCCGCAGCGGGAACAGCAGGGCCTGGCTGGACTCGACCTCGTACTCGAACTCGATGCGGGCCTCGAAGCGATCCGGTGGTGCGAACAGCGGCAAGGGCGCGGCGTCCTGCGAGCGCAGGGCATCCAGATGCGCCAGCACTTGCGGCGGGAATCGGCGCGCCACACTCTCGCGCGGCAGGTCGAAGACCTGGCGCAGGCTGCGCATGCCAGAGCGGCCGAGGGT